>CAZKIA010000051.1:0-1749 GCA_964552765.1 uncultured Candidatus Saccharibacteria bacterium | reverse complement strand
AACACCGTAAATGAGATCGCCAACAGCGAGACAGGAAGCCTCACAATCTCTCGTACTCGCCGCCACCTAGCAAACACCCATCCGATCAGTAGTAGCGCGAGAACAGCAATGATGATATCTCGTAATGATTTCCACAGCCACAACGGCCCAACCGTCGTGCCCATCCAGGTCGATAGAAATGCATGAAATGGCAGCACGGCCATCAAGGCTATAGCTATACCACGGATACTTCGTAAATAGAGCTGATCAAATCTGTTGAACCCCTGTCGTATCATCATCTCTAATGGTACAATGATTCGTATAAACTATGCCAGTTAAAACTGCACGACTCTACACTCTCGCACTGATTGTCGCTGACACATTAGCTTTTTTGGCGGCGTTTGCTATCGCCTACAAACTCCGCGTTAGTTATGATAGCCGTGAACTACTTGCTGTCATTCCAGCCAGGGAATTCATGTCGACATTTTTGATCCTCGTCCCATTTTGGCTCATCACCTTTATGACATTTGGTCTCTACAGCCCCTACGTCTACACCAAGCGTCTGACTGAATATGGTAAATTATTTGTCGCATCTGCCGTAGGTATACTGATCGTGATTGGCTATGCCTACATCGTCGACAAACCAATCTTTCCTGGACGCCTCGTACCGTTTTATGCAGCTGGATTAGTCTTCGTCATCCTCCTATTGTTCCGTGAGATGCTACGTATCATCCGCGATGTGCTCTATATATACAATATCGGCACACAGCGCGTGCTGATCATCGGCAACAATAGCGCAACAGCGGAGATAGCCAACAGTCTCGCCGTGACTCATCGATCTGGTTTTCGTGTCGTCGCAATCGCAGGCAATGCCGGCAAAAATACTTCTGCTGAAGTCTATAAATCCGTCAAAGATGCACTCAAAGACCTAGACAAATTGCATATCGATACTATCATCCAGACAAATCTATATGACAACGCTGAGAAAAATCTCGTCATTATGGATGCGGCTCAACGACGACATATACAATACTGTTTCATACCAGGTGAAAACGAGTTCTATTCAGGCAAAAACAAAATCGATGTCTTCCTTGGGTATCCGATCATCAGTGTCTACAAAACTCCACTCACAGGTTGGGGTGAAGTCGTCAAGCGAATTTTTGATCTCTCGCTCATCATTGTCACGTTTCCATTTTGGATTGGGCTGATGCTGCTTCTCTTCATCATGCAACTATTTTTCAATCGAAACAATGTGATATTTTCACAAACTCGCGTCACCAAACATGGCAAAAAATTCAAACTCTACAAATTTGGCTCGTTTAATCCAAAGTATTCTGGCCGCGATGATATCGAGGTATTTCGCGAGATGGGTCGTGATGATCTGATCGAGGAATTCAAACGAGACTTTAAAGTCGAAAACGATCCGCGCATCACGCCGTTTGGCCACTTTCTGCGTCGTAGCTCACTCGATGAGTTCCCTCAGATATTCAATGTTATCATGGGTGACCTGAGCCTCGTTGGTCCGCGCCCCCTCAGGCCGCATGAAGTCAAAGCAAAATACTCCGAGCTACACGGTGCACTACTTCATGAAGTTCGCGGTGGCCTGACTGGCCTATGGCAAGTTTCTGGACGAAGTGATATCACTGACCGCGAACGTGTCGAGCTGGAGTTATTCTACGTCCAAAACTGGAGTTTTTGGCTCGACATCAAGATACTGTTTAAAACTATCTTGGTTGTTTTGAATCGCACTGGAGCCCGATGATGCCCGCC
>CAZKIA010000050.1:0-1957 GCA_964552765.1 uncultured Candidatus Saccharibacteria bacterium | reverse complement strand
CGTTCGTGCATATCGGCCAGCTCATCGGCATCTGCCTCATGGGGGTGCACATGAAAGTCATCAGGGGTACTGCAAGGGATTAGTTTGACATGTACATGCGGTACATCAAATCCTTCTATAACCATGCAGACTCGTTCAACTTGAAGCTCCTCGCGCATATGGCCTGCAATTTTTTTTGTGGTGGCCATGAGGGCGTTATAATCGGCTTCTTCTAGGTCGATAAAGCTATCAACTTGAGAACGTGGAACGACCAGTATCTGCCCAGACTGGACGGGGTTGATATCGAGAAACGCATAGGTGAGTTCATCTTCATATATCTTGTAACTAGGCAAGTCGCCGTTGATAATTTGGGTAAAAATACTTGGTTTCATAGCATCCAGTATACACATGATGTAGTATGTGTCATTCTTGGGTGTTTGAGCAGAGGGCGAGATGGTAATTGATAATTGCTCAATAATCTTATATAGTACCTCTAATGTCCACCCCTGAAAACGTGAGGAAAGAAGAGCAATCAGTACCACCCGAGCAAGATCGCTGGTGGCAAACTAGTCGTCGATGGCTCGGTCGCGTCGCGAGCGCTAGCGGCTTAGCGGCGCTCGGACACGTAGGTGGTGTAGTGGCAACATCTCTGGCGCCCGCCGATATTGAAACGCGCCTTGGCACGCTCAGCGATACCAGGGCCACATTTCATCCGATGACCGTTGAGATGGTAACGACACTCGGGGATGCGTCGTTTGAGTTTCGTGAACAACATAGCGCGCTATGGGGGGTGCCCTTTGGTATTAAGACGACACCACAGATCAGCATGCATGCGATCAATGCAGCGGCAGATAGCAGAAGTCCACTGGCTTTTGTGCAGGAGCAGCTGAGTGATCCCGGACTGCGTCAAGATGTCATTGATGAGGCGTCACGTGAACTGCTTGCAAAGCGTTACGCGCCGGGGTTTTTTGCGACATTACTTCTCCTTCAGACCCTACGCCGCCGTGATCCACACATACGCCGGCGTATGATGCAGGCAGGCGTCAGCGCTACAGTTGCCGCTGGGTATCTCGGGGTAGGAGCGGCCAATAGTTTACCGCTGCAGCCAAGTGACGCAGAACTCACCGAAGGTCTGGCTTATATTAAAAATGCCGCCAATGATATCGCTAATCTAGATAAACAAGATGCGGCGATCGGCACCTATATGCTTGGGTTTATGCAGGCAATTGATAATCTCCATGTCGAGACCGCAGGAGACAAAAAACCTGCTATCAAAGTGCTGTTCGTCTCAGATATTCATAGTAAACCAGGCGTATACGAACATATCCAGTCTGTCGTGGAGCATGAGAATGTTAATCTTGTCATCGATACGGGTGATCTTATCGAATTTGGCTTCTCGGCCGAACTACGACCAGATATGGTGAGCGGTATTAGGTCACTCAACGTTCCATATTTGTTCGTTAAGGGCAATCACGACAATGATGAGCTCATGGATTATATGGCGTCACTACAGAAAACAACGCTACCAAATATGTTGATTCTGGGTGCTAAAGACCAGGTGAGGCACTATACCTACGGTGGGCTTTCGATTGCCGGAGTCGGTGATCCACGCTACTTTGGCGACGGTAATGCCGACGTGAGGGACATTGAGATGCAGTACTCTCGGGCAGCTCGACAAGCACTGGGGAGTGATGGCAAGCAGCTATTTGATATCATTGCAGCCCATAATCCTGATGCACTCAGCGCTCTCGCCTCACTGGCACGGGTCAATGTGAGCGGGCACCTTCATAAGGCCAGCTACAAAGCCGGAGATACGTTGGAGATACATGTCGGTACGACGGGGGCGGGCGGGGCGCTGTACGTTCCACCCGCCGGTAAGCCAGCGCCGCCTATGAGTATGACGTTGGTATCGTTTAGCGCGAACTGCGCGCCTACCAGGATCGAAGAGATTGGGATTGCCAATGGTAATTCGACGTAT
>CAZKIA010000049.1:0-2426 GCA_964552765.1 uncultured Candidatus Saccharibacteria bacterium | reverse complement strand
GCCTATTGCATTTTGTTGCAATTTATGCTACAATTAAATAGTATTGATGACTCGACAGGGTAGAATTCGAGAACTATACTAGATAAAGATTATGGCAAAACGAAAAAAACGCGCAAGCAAGAAAGTCGACAAACCACAGCACACTGTGCCTGACGGATTTTGGCGCCAAGTCTGGGCGATAGGGTTTATTGTCCTAGCCTTGCTACTCGTGGTAGCGATGTTTGGTTCGGGCGGCCCGCTACTTGACTGGGTGCTTGGGGTTTTTCGATCATTCTTCGGATTAGCGGTGTATGTATTGCCGCTGTTTTTTGCGTTTATTGCGATCAGCACATTTAAGGCGGCTGAAAATCGGGTTGCGACGGTGATGAAATTTGCCTCGCTGTTGGTTGTCGTGTGGCTGGCGGGGTTGTTCGGGGTTTTCTCGGGTGATCCGGAAAGTTCAGAGCTGGCTCAAGAAGGCGCGGGCGGGGGTTTGATTGGTTGGCTGGTGAATCAAGGTATGCTGAGTTTGGTGAGTCCATCGGTAGCGAGCTTTATATATATTGTTCTTATCATCGTGACGCTACTATTTGTACTGGCGATTCCGCCGCAGGCGATTATTGATTTCTTCCGTGGGCTATTTCGTCGTGAGGTAAGCTCGAGTATTGATGGTAATGCCGCTATCGCTGAAAAAGCTGGGGGGATTGCGACGTCGAAACCGGTAAGTGAATTCAAACTGAACGAAGGTGTGCCGACTGTATCAAGTAGTGGTGAACAAAAAGGCCTTAGCTCGCTTCGTAACAGTATCAAACAAGACAAAGTAGCCGAGAACCAGTCGGCTCTTACGAGTACCAACGATCCGGACTGGGAGGCGCCAAGTCTTGATTTGCTTGAGAAGAAGCAATCACCAGCTGATGCTGGTGATGTGAAGCATAATGCGCAGATCATCAAAGACACATTGAGTGAATTTAGCATCGACGTCGAGATGGAAGGCGCCAATATTGGGCCAAAAGTAACGCAGTATACGCTCAAACCACCGAGTGGCGTGAAGCTCAACCGTATCTCGGCGCTTGAGACAAATATTGCACTGAACCTTGCGGCTCAGGCGCTAAGGATCGAGGCACCAATTCCTGGCCAGCGGGCGGTTGGCATCGAGGTGCCAAATCGTAAAGCAGCTGATGTGCGGCTGTATGGGATATTGAGCGCCAAGCAATGGTCGGCTTCGGCTGAGCCGCTTGGCTTTGCTGTTGGTAAGGATATCGCTGGTGATGCCGTCATCGGTGAACTCAACAAGATGCCACACTTGCTGATTGCTGGTCAAACTGGTTCTGGTAAGTCGGTCATGATCAATACGCTGCTCAGTAGTTTGCTGTATCGCAATAGCCCAAGCGATATGCGTCTGATACTCGTCGACCCCAAGCAAGTTGAGATGACACCCTATGCTGATATCCCTCATTTGTTGACGCCGATTATTACCGAGCCTGAGAAAACGATTAGCGCTCTTAAGTGGGCAGTCAATGAGATGGAGCGCCGCTATAGCCTGCTGGCAGAGGTAAAAGTCCGTGATATCAAGACGTATAACAGCAAAAAGCCCGAGGAGCCGATGCCCTATATCGTCATTGTGATTGATGAGTTGGCTGATCTGATGATGATTGCGGCCCGTGACGTTGAGGCGTTGATCGTACGCCTGGCGCAAAAAGCCCGTGCAGTCGGTGTGCACCTGGTGCTTGCGACGCAGCGCCCAAGTGTTGATGTGATTACGGGGCTTATCAAGGCGAACATTCCGGCTCGTATCGCCTTTACGGTCGCCAGCCAAGTCGATAGCCGTACGATCCTCGACCAAATAGGTGCCGAAAAACTCCTCGGACAGGGTGATATGCTGATGCTCACCCCAGCTATGAGCAAGCCAAAACGTATCCAGGGTGCCTGGGTAACAGATGATGAAGTGAACAAAATTACTGATCACCTGCGTATGCAGCGACCGCCACAATATGATGATGAGATTGTGGCACAGCCAGTACAGCTCAATGGCAAGGGCGGCGTCGTGATGGACTTTGATGGCGGAGAGAGCGATGATATGTTCCGTGATGCGGTGCGTGTGGTGATAGAGAGTCGTAAAGCCTCGACGTCACTTTTGCAGCGCAAACTCCGCATCGGCTATGGTCGGGCGGCGCGTATCATGGAGGAGATGGAAGAGCAGGGTATCATTGGCGCAGCCGATGGTTCTCGCCCGCGTGAAGTCCTGATCAGTAGCCTGGCAGACCTTGGTGGTGGCAATGACGATGGTGATACGACCGACGAGTACGGAATCCCTGCTTAGGCACGTATAGTCAATCACTGGTTATTTATGATATAATAGCCTCACTATCAACCTAACTGTATCCACGTTAACGATGGATACTCCGCTACTCGCGGATCCATAGGAGGTAACTATGCGAGAGTACGAA
>CAZKIA010000048.1:0-2494 GCA_964552765.1 uncultured Candidatus Saccharibacteria bacterium | reverse complement strand
GATAAGGTGTATAGTGAAACTATGAAGCAAATACCAGAAAATCATATACAACTTGCCGGTCGAGTGACGATAGGCGCGCGCGGACAAATCGTTATACCGGCTGAGGTTCGGGAACGGCTCGGACTATTTCCAGGGGAACATGCTCTTGCACTTGTCATACCAGATAGCGACGCTGTGGCATTTGTCCATGAGTCAAAACTACAAGATTTAATTACACAAGCTGGTGGATCGCTCGCGCATTCGCTCGGTGTGCATAAAAAGGCCGAATAATGAGCGTACGCCATCTTGAAACGAAGCAAAAAGTCGTCATTATGTGTGCCGTCATGGCTGGTCTTTTTATCGTTGCTCTCGACCAAACGATCGTTGCGACAGCTCTCGGGGCTATTGTCAGTGACTTTCATGATTATTCCAGTCTCGGCCTAGTCGTTACGGCTTATTTGCTTTTCATGACTATCACGATGCCGATTGCCGGTAAGCTATCGGACCTGTTCGGCCGGCGACTGCTTCTCTTGATCGGTATAGGTATATTCACTGCTGGCTCACTTATGAGCGGACTGTCGCAGTCAATTGAGCAGTTGATCGCATTCCGAGCTCTACAGGGCGTTGGTGGTGGCATCATTATGGCTAATGCCTTCACAATTATTGGTGATCTGTTTAGTCCACGCGAACGCGCCAAGTGGCAAGGTATTATCGGAGCAACCTTCGGGCTTAGTTCAGTTGTCGGACCGCTGCTTGGCGGGTGGCTGACTGACACGCATCAGGTCTTAGGTATGACGACCGATTGGCGTTGGAACTTCTTTATCAACATACCAGTCGGCATCATTGCGGCGATACTAATCGCCAGGTACTGCCCAAAATTAGCTCACACTACCAGTCGCAAGGTAGATTACGCGGGTGCTACGCTACTGGTTGTTGGTCTAGCCTCATTGATTGCTGCGGTTGACAATACCGATCTGCTATTTGGCTGGCTCATCAGCAATACGATTACGGTCACTATAATTCAGATAGCATTATACATCATATCTGCCGTGGCTATCGTGGGCTTTATTGTCATTGAAAGGCATGCCGAGGAACCAATTATTCCACTGACATTTTTCAAGAACCGGACATTTCTCAGTGCTATGATATCGTTTATATTCTTTGGTGCGGCGTTCTTAGCGGTCATCCTATATATGACGCAATTCAACCAGCAAGTGTATGGTGCGAGTGCCACAAAATCTGGAGTTATGTTACTGCCGCTGGTTCTTGGTATGTCGATTATGTCGGGGGCAATCGGGCAGATTGTCAGTAAAACGGGGCGTTACAAGCTGTTTGTCGTTATTGGGTTCTTGGTTGCAACAATAGCAATATTTTGCTTATCATTCCTGAACGTCGACAGCCCGTACTGGTACCAAGCAGTTATGATGATATTAGCTGGCGTCGGCTTTGGCGTTGGTATGCCGATCCTTAACTTAGCGGTACAAAACGAATTTGCCGATGAGCAACTTGGTGTTGCCACTGCGAGCAGCCAGCTTTTTCGTGGACTCGGCTCAACCATTGGTACGGCCGGACTGACCGCTATACTGGTGGCGGGTATCGGCGTATCGCTTGGCAATATTAATGACGATGCTTATATTAAATCACTACAGCGCGTACCCCAGGCCGCCCAGATGATAGGCGGCGAAGACGTGAGTGTCAATACGGCACTGCAAATTAATAATCAACGCCAAACTATAGCACAGCAAGCTGCCAGTGGTATAGATAAAAGCCCGCTGCCGCCAGCCGTAAAAGACAAGCAGAACCAAGTATTCGAACAGCAGCAAAATACCTTTAGCTACAACGTAACGCATGCCTTTGCATCATCTCTCGACAAGGTCTTCCTGATAACTGCAGGATTGATGGGTGTAGCTTTTGTGGCGACACTCTTCATCCGTGAAAAGACACTGGAGTCGTAATAGCTATCGTGACAAGTCAGATGGAATCTTATAAAAGATACTATCTGATGAGCGAGTAGCGATGACACGCTGCGACGCATGATTTCACAGCTGTCATTAGCACAAGCATATTAAGGCTACATAATCTCTATACCTCTTCGTTTCAAACGAGCAGAAATAGGAAGTAGCTCATTCATGTGTCTCGTTGTGATGAATAGACTCTCGATATATACGCGTCCTCTCGCGTAATGTAGGTCTTTCGTGAACTTCGATAGAAGTCTCGTTATTAAATAATTGAGAGCCACGTAATTCTCGTGCGTTAGTCGTACTTGAGAATAACCTAAACATCACCATCCTCCTCATCGTCTTTTTCAACAATATCCAAATTGTCAACCTCGATTAAAGTTCTATAATCGTTCCTTATGCCCAGCCATAGAAAAAGACCGAGCGCTTGCTTGGTCTTTTTCTATAATAAAGCGTAGTGTCACGAGTATACGAATATTTAGCGAGGTGTTAGCTCTCTATCTTAGCCTTGCTATTATTTTGGATATAGTACAATAGAGTTATGATCAAAAAATGGG
>CAZKIA010000047.1:2197-2581 GCA_964552765.1 uncultured Candidatus Saccharibacteria bacterium | reverse complement strand
GCTATCAAAGCTATAGCGTGCGACTCGGTTGGCGCTTGTTTCCCATGTATAAATCGGTCGCGGTACGCCTCCTTTTGTTTCGACACCACCCTTTTTTGCTGCAACTTTGTAGTCAGCGTCGACGGTGACTACAAGTGAAAGTGCGGGCTGGGCAACTGCAACTGCCAACGTCTCGGCAGTAATAGGATAGTTATGACTATGCAAAAAAGCCCGTGCACCGAGCAGGCGCACATGTCGTAAATACCATTCATGATTATCGTGCGGGACATCAAAAGCACCATCAACCAGTGTAATATGGCTATGACGTATCTCGCGAAGTTGTCGAAATGAGGCAAGCACTATTGCATCCGTATACTCGGGTTCTGGGTAGAGCAGACGCTCGGG
>CAZKIA010000047.1:0-2145 GCA_964552765.1 uncultured Candidatus Saccharibacteria bacterium | reverse complement strand
CCAAATACTTCAAATACATCTGGATTTCTATCACCTAACTCATGCGCCATAGCAGTCTCCTCCGGTCACTCTGTCGATAGTGCTATGGTACAGATGATTGGTCGTTTAATCAAGGGGGCTGGTGATGGGATGTGGTACGGGTTCACCTTGAGCACGACGAATAAGATCACTACTGCTCCAGGGCTTATCGGTCTGTGGATTAAGCCCAAATGGTATGTCGTCAGGGTTGATAATGATGGGGTTAAGCCCTGCTTCAGTAGCTTGGGTCAGAGCTGCCGAATGTTCCCCATTGATGACAACATTGTCGAGGAGGTCTCTCTCGGCGAGAAATATAGCGAGAGACACAAATGACTCGAGTGCGGTGCCACGGTGAACGTGATCGCCCTCTACCGTTACTAGGTCAGTGGTGGGCACATAAAGCCCTGATGCTGGCGCAGTTTCAAATGTATAGCCAGCTACCCGATCCGCACGTGCCTGCCATGGATAAATGGGGCGCTGAACACCTCCTTTTTCGGCAAATCCACTCTTTACATGGGCGACTTTATGATCTGCGTCGACGGTGATTGCAGTGATAACGTCAGGAGAAATAAGCATATTGCGCACCATATCGGGAGTTGGCTCAATGCTTCGTGCTATGAGTGATGCAGCGGCGCCAAGGGCTCGCGTATGGCGAACCATCCATTCGTGGCCATCGTGTGGTACGTCAAAAGCTCCATCCGCAAGGGTGATATTGGTATGATCACTGCGTCGACGGAGTGAAGAAAAAACAGCCGTAACAGCTTGGTCGGTCTCTTCTGGTCTTGGATAGAGTAAACGATCTGGCGACCGAAGCGTTGCGCCAAATACTTGAAATACATCCTGTTTATCAGGGGTACCACCAAATGCCATAACTACTCCTATCGGCTCATCAATATGTGAGGTTTACGTAGGTATAATACCATATCTATCCGCTTTTTGTCAAGTTTTAACAGATGAGTATGGAGATGCGGCACGGATTTTGTAATATTGTCTGGCGAGCGAGTATATAGCGAGTACCCATCTGATTCATAGGCACATACGAGATCGATGTATTCGGCACGTTCGTCACGGTTCATCTCGCCCATCGAGAGCAGATGGCGCTTGGGTACAATCATGTATTGTTCTTGTACTTTGCACCCCTCCCAGATGTCGTAGCCAAATTGATTATGAGCGAGGCGAAAATGCTCAAATTCTCTGACTACCTGGGGACTTTCTGAGTTGAATCCACAAAATGCACAGGAGTTGGATTTGACGGTTTTTTTGTATGCCTGGTAAACGGCCTCGTTTTTTGGTTTGCGCGTCATGGGACCAGCCTGGAGAAATCTTCGTTTCATTGGCTCCATTGTAGCACTTTTGGTACACTAAAGAGCGACTATGAAAGAACTCATTGTGGCCTACGATCAAAAACGCGGCATTGGTGCCGACGGTGATTTGTTGTGGCAGCGTGATTTACCAGGAGATTTAGCCCATTTCAAACAAATGACGATGGGAAGCTCACTCGTCATGGGTCGTACTACTTATGAGTCAATCGGCCGACCACTGCCTGGACGAGAGATGATCGTCGTGACACATCGTCCTCTCGATGACGAAGGAATTATTGCAGTTCATAGCCTTGCCGAGGCATATACGAGGGCTTCTAGGGAGCGAACAGTGGTGATAGGTGGAGGTCAAATCTATGAGCAAGCGCTTCGAGAAGGCAGTATTGAGCGTATCCACGCCACCGAAGTCGCGGCAACGTTTCCCGGGGCGACGGTGTTTTTCCCAGTACTTGACGCAATGTGGCATGAAACGACTCGCGAGCATCACGGGTCGAACGAACATGACCGCTATAGCTACGATTTTGTTACCTACGAGCGACGCTAAATCGCTACTTGGCCCTTGATTGCAGGATGGTGCTTGTAACCGATAATGGTGAAGTCGTCGGCTTCAAAATCACTGATATCAGTAACGCGTGGGTTTATTTCTAACCGAGGGGGTTCATAGAGCTCGCCCTCCCTGGCCAGCTGCGCTCGCACCTGCTCCTCATGGTTTTTGTAGATGTGGGCACTGCCGAAGGTGTGATAGAAATAGCGTGGGGTGCGGCCAGTAACATGCGCCATGGCCGAGAGTAGCATCGCATACTGCACC
>CAZKIA010000046.1:0-2588 GCA_964552765.1 uncultured Candidatus Saccharibacteria bacterium | reverse complement strand
CCCTCTCATCAATGTAACTCATATTTTTTTGTCGCCCTCGTTTGGCAACAATTAGCTGTATGACAGCCCCAACATATTCTTGTGGTACAACGATCTCGCCTCGAATCCATGGCTCCTTAATCTCAGCTATTTTGCTGACATCTGGTAACTCACTGGCGCTTTTAATATCAACCTGTTCACCGCTCGTCATGATAACTTCATAGTCAGTACTCGGATTTGTCACAACTAGATCAAGGTCGTATTCTCTTTCAAGTCGTTCCCTTATGATATCCATATGCAGCAGCCCAAGAAAACCAATCCTGACGCCGAAGCCTAAGACTGGCGAATTTTCTGGCTCAAATTGTAATGCGCTATCGCTAAGGCTCAACTTTTCGACTGCATCCTTGAGGTCCTGATACTCCTCATTGCTCACCGGGAAGAAACCAGCATAGACAAATGGCTTGACGAGCTTATAGCCGGGTAGCGGCATATGTGCAGGATTACTTCGCACAGTGATCGTATCACCAACACGTGCATCACGTGTTGTTTTGAGGTTTGTCACAATATAGCCGATTTCGCCTGTTGCGATTGCTGGCTCAGGTTTCATCGTCGGACTCAGCGCGCCAACTTCTAGTGCGATTCCATGGGCACCAGTCGCAAGCATTTGGATCTCGTCACCCTTTCGTATCGCACCATCAACTACGCGCGTATAGAGTATGACGCCACGATAATCATCATAATAACTATCAAATATCAACGCACGGGTTGCAGCGGTATCATCTCCGATAGGCGCTGGTACTTGATCGATAATGGCATCAAGCACGTCAGTGACACCTTGACCAGTTTTAGCGCTAATCTTGAGGATATCGTCCTCGTTACATCCGAGTAGATTAATAATCTCTGCACTAACGCGAGGTATATCCGAAGCTGGCAAATCGATCTTGTTTAGGACGGGAATAATCTGGAGATTCGCCTCAAGTGCCAGATAGACATTGGCGAGTGTTTGTGCCTGAATCCCCTGGCTGGCATCAACCACCAGAATCGCTCCCTCACAGGCCTGCAAACTCCGCGATACTTCATAGCTAAAATCAACATGTCCCGGTGTGTCGATAAGGTTGAGATCGATCCCTTTATATTTCATACGCACAGGTGCTAATTTGATCGTAATACCTTTTTCGCGCTCCAGATCCATACTGTCGAGCAATTGTGATTTCATATCACGCTTTTCAACTGTTTGCGTTACTTCGAGCATACGATCCGCCAGCGTACTCTTACCGTGATCAATATGGGCGATAATGCAAAAATTCCTGATAGATGAACTCATCGATTACCTCTAAATTGGGTGTATAGTACTTGCTGTATCTTTGTTAGTACGATATCAGCTTCACGCAGATGGAACACTTTACACAGCGTCACATAGACGCCTAAACCAACCAAGACAATGATGGCAAATTTTGGAAATGTTGCAGCAAAACTTTGGTCGGTGATTGCAAGCTCAAATATCTTTACTGTTTGAAAAGTGATAATACCAGTACCAATTGATGCAACAGCCATCAGTGTCAGCGCACGTTGCATAGTGGCATCAAATAAACCTTTGATACGTCTCGATATAATCGAAAATAGTATCACCACTTCGATAACGGATACGATGGATTGCGCCCAGGCAAGTCCGTAAATACCCCAGTTAAACTGCATAGTGAACAGCACCGCCAAAAAGATATTTAGCCCAATGGTAAATAGCGAGATATTGAGAGGCGTGCGAGTGTCCTGTTGTGCGTAAAATGCGCGTGACGCAATATGATAGACAGCTCGAAACAAAATTGCAATCGTCAAAATACCAAGTGTTGAAGCAACAATGATATTTCCACCATTGAACAAAAAGTTTGCGAGATATCCACGCGAGAAATAAGCGATCACAGCTGTCGGCATCGCCAGCCAAACGATAATTCGTAGGACTGTTTGCAGTTCTTTTTTAAACAAATCAGGTCTACCTTGACTGAGCCGTTCTGTCATTTGCGGAAAGGCCGCCGTACTAATCGCTACGCCGATCAACGTTACGGGCACCATATGAAGTGTCAAAGCCTGCTGATAAAAACGAATTGATCCCTTAGCCATATTGGATGCAAGAGAGGTCTCAACGAGACTATTTACATAGTCAATTCCTTGATCGAGCGATCGAGCAGGTAGTAGCCCCAAAACAGTTCGGAAGCCTTTGTTTTTCCATGCAATTTTAAATCGATAATCAAAGCCAATACCGATAAGACCGAGTGCGCTCACAATTAACTGCAGTATACTCCCCAGCACAACACCCAGCGCCACACCCATGATTCCACCCTCAAATATTTGTACGCCAAACAGCGTAATGCCGTTCGTAAACACCGTAATACCGATAATAATACCTATGTTATAAATGAGCGGCGCGAGTGCAAAGAAAGTAAACCGCCCGATCGCCTGTTGCATACTCGCTATCACGCTTGCAACCGCAAACACAAATGGGTTGACAGCAATAACTCGCATCATACTAACAGCAAGTCCATGCCCGCTATCATCAAGCCCTGGCCAAATCAGCCGTACTAATATATCTGCAAAGAGAATAATAATAATGCTCA
>CAZKIA010000045.1:0-2669 GCA_964552765.1 uncultured Candidatus Saccharibacteria bacterium | reverse complement strand
GGCATCATCTGTCGTGGGAGAACTTTTTGATACAATGATATTTGCTTTTATTGCCTTTGGTGGAATCATTGTCGGATGGGAGATGGTTGTATATATCCTCGTCGGATGGGCGTTTAAGACCGGTATAGAATTCTTATTCCTCCCCGTTACTTATCGAATCATCAATTTTCTCAAACAATCAGAGAACATCGATCACTACGATCGCAAGACAGATTTCTCCCCATTTCATTTTCACGCTTGAGCTTGGTAGCGAGTCTGCATCGTTTTTTTATACTGTGCAAGCTCTCCGCGCTGAATAGCATCGCGAATATTGTCGAGCAATCGTAAAATGAAGTATTCATTGTGATATGACGCTAGTGTCGCGGCCAAAATCTCTTTAGCGCGAAATAGATGATGTATATAAGCTCGTGAATAGGTTTTGCATACATAGCACTTACAATCCTCCTGCAGGGGTGAAAAATCTTCACGATATTTGGCAGATTTGAGGTTGTAGCGCCCATCCAGAGTATATATTGCACCATTTCGCGCCTCACGGGTCGGTGCGACACAGTCAAATGTATCTGCACCCGACTCAACACCCGCAAAAATATCTGAAGGCTCACTGATTCCCAACAAATGACGAGGTTTGTTATCTGGCAGCTCCTCGCATACCCAGCGAACGATTTCTCCTAGCTGTGATTTTTCGATTGCACCTCCGATGCCAAATCCATCAAACTCCATATCGCCTAAATATTTGGCGGTTTCGCGGCGTAACTCTTCAATATTTGCGCCCTGCAAAACGCCAAATAACGCCTGATATGGTCGGTCTGGATAATCATTTTGTAGCTTACGAAAATGTTCGAGGGAGCGATGTGCCCAACGATGCGTACGATCAAGTGCCTCACGATGATAGGATGGTTTATCCGCAAGTGACGTCAATTCATCAAACGCAAAGCAAATGTCAGCACCGAGTCCATGCTGTATCTCCATTGAAACTTCTGGCGTAAATCGATGGATAGCTCCATCACGATGAGATTTGAATGTCACACCGTCTTCATCGACAAAGGCTTTTCGGGTGCTTTTTTCGGCGATCGTGGCTTCGTCACTCACCATAGAAACAACTTTTTTATAGCCACTACCGAGTGACAGTACTTGAAACCCACCCGAATCGGTATAGGTCGGACCACCCCACGACATAAATTTGCTCACTCCTCCTGCTTTTTCGACGAGCGCAGGACCAGGTTGTACAAAAAGGTGGTATGCATTGGCAAGTACGGCTTGTGCTCCGAGACTATGCATCATATCAACCGTGAGCGCTTTCATAGCAGCTTTGGTACCAACGGGTATAAATGCCGGTGTCTGTATATCGCCATGAGGTGTATGGATAGTACCTGTGCGCGCAAGCGAATTACTATCGCGGTGTTTGATATCAAATAAAAATGGTGTCATGCTTGAACGATTATACATCGGCTTATGAAGTATTTATACAATGAAGTTGTAATTATATTACTGATACTGCAAAATTATGCGACTAACTATCTTTGTCTGATAATATGCTATCGATATTGTTTATCTCAAATATCGCATACACATAGCCAAGTATAAATTCATTTTCGTATTCTGTACGCACCATCGGCGGATAATCACAAAAAAGTTCTTGAGAGAATTCGACAATGCCCTCTTGCAAATCATCCGGTAACGTATCAAAAAAGTCCGGCAACGCAACATCAAACATCATTGATAAATCCTGCAGTTCATCTCGACGGCTATCGCTAATGTCATTCTCGATTTCTCTGTAGTACAAGCTAAAAAATGGAATAGATCTTCGATTGGCCACATCCGGTAGATAGGTATGTAGTGCAGTGACTGTACCTAAACCAGTTGCGAATATTAGATTAGAAAGTGCATATTGTTTTTGCGTCTGTTGATCAAGTGGCTGAGATGACATTGCACGAGCTTGATGCCGCAATTGAGAAAATGATAAAAAGGATTTATGTAAATTAGCAGGCTCATACAACGCGCCAAGTTCGGTAAGCAAACGATCGCGCAGCTCTCTCCCCCTGCCCGAATAATGCAACTCATCATAAAGTCTTTCGCGCGCGTTTGCGGCTGCTCTGATATGTTCGCTCTCAGGCCATGGAAGCTGTTCTGTTGTAAATGCCATGTTATCTCTAGTATAAAATATATTTTGATATTATTAAAAGCAACTATAGCAAAGGCCCACGTATCATACGAGGACATTTGCTCGAGTATGATACGTGGGCTGGTCAGCGCGGCTTGTGCCGCAGTGAGTCCTTGTACTCCTCATGTAGCTCTGTGACACTGCCTCCGTATTTCCTGATCTCGTCCGCAAGTTGACGCATCTCCTGCTGTTGATCAGAAGTCAGCCGTGAGACACGCAGTAGTTTGCGGTAGGCGTTGTTTGCAGCAGTGAACTCACGCCACTCGCGATCATTCAGACCGCTCCTCAATACGCCTGACTTTTCTGGACGATGGAAAAATCCCATAGTCACCTCTCATGATTGTAGGGGGTACAATATAAAATATTATATCATACTAGACATTATAATTCAATACCTGCTATCACTTAGATACGAACGGCTGAGATTTCCTGCTGGCATCGATCACCAACAGTATCCATCAGCGTAGTGACGTCTTTGTCAGTAAGCGTACGCTCATAACTCGCTATG
>CAZKIA010000044.1:0-2691 GCA_964552765.1 uncultured Candidatus Saccharibacteria bacterium | reverse complement strand
CAAATGCTTATCTTTTTATCCTGGTGCGGATGACTGGACTTGAACCAGCACGCCCGAAGGCATATGCTCCTAAGGCATACGTGTATACCAATTTCACCACATCCGCGTAATATCTATTGTAATGTAACAGCTCGCCGAGGGCGAGAGGCATATGGTCACCTTCGGCGACCCCCGAACTTCACGATTGTCAGCACAGCTGCCATCGGAAGATTCGTTTCCGAACTGCCACTGGCAGTTCTCACCCTAACCAGCTGAGCTACTGGCCCGTGAGGTATCGCGTTACAAGTTTGTACTACGACAGAAACATATTTTAGCCCATTACCTCTGTTTTGACAATATCGTAATAAGGTAATGATAGAGACTTCATCATTATTTATTGATTAGATGTATAATCAAACTCATGGAACACAATACACTTTTCAAACTCGTCTATACATTTATATTAGGGATCGTCATCGCCTTGCTATTTGGCGTAGGTATCGCGGCGTTTTATGAGGCGCCAAAACCACCCGAGTACTCTGTACCTGCTAGTTACTACAAAGACACAGGGCCGACACCAGAAGAGCTCAAGGTACAGCAGGCTCAGCAACAGCAATACGATACTGAGATGAAGGCCTTCAATAAAGACCGCAGCAGTTACGAGAAAAATGTATCAATTGTACTGTTATCATTGGCTGTACTATCTGTCGTCGTGGCATTTGTTGTGACCAAACGTCTAGGATTTTTGTCGGATGGAATACTGCTTGGAGGCTTGTTGACGCTACTTCACGGGTTAATGCGTGGGTTTTCAGCCGATGACAACAAATATCTGTTTGTCGCGACTCTTGTGTCGGTTGTAGTCGTGCTGTATTTGGGATATCGACGATTTTTGAACCAGCCAAAAATGCATCGTTCGAAGAAATAGCTGCAACTAATGCCTGTTTTGTGATGCCTTCATATCATCCATAATCGATGATCTGTGATTAAATGAGACTAAATGCTTCAGAAAAGATGTATGATGTCGGCGCACTATTGTCGCAGTATGTGCGCATTGTCGTAACAAATTGTTTAGATCCACAAATAAGTGTGTAAGAAGTCTGAGCGTGAATGGTCAAGATATCTTCATTTGAAAGTCGAGCCGTGGTGGTCGTATCACGTATAATGATCGATTCTTCATGCTGTGGTTGCAACTCACTCTCAAAACAGCGTTCATCGGTACGTGTTGAATAGATAAGTGTTGTATCGAAGCGTCCATGGAGCCGACGCTCGCGCAGGATGCTCATAAGTGGTGCAATCCCGCTACCGCCCGCTATGAGGCACAGGGGTGCGCTTAGCAGTATGTCTGGCTGGCATAGGGGCCCCGTAAAAGGTTGCGATATAGCAAGATTATCGCCAATACAGGCTTCATCAACCAGCCACGAAGAGACAAGGCCGCCAGGTGTCTTCACGATTGTAAGCCAGATGTCATCGGCACTCGTGGCCGAGGCAAATGAATATTGTCGCAGTACGCTCGTACCGCCAGGCAGGTTCACGCGAATAGCAGCATGCTGGCCAATCATGAAATGATAATTATTCGGCCGCGTGATACGCAGGCTTACGGCATGGCGAGACTCACGATGAACCTCTAGAATACGGACGGTCTGCCAAGAATACGGATCGATTATCATAGCACTAGTATATCTGTTAAAATAGTCATAATGAAACTATTGTCCGGAACCGAGCTTGTCGGCTATATCAAAGAGCGTCAAGCTAAACAAGTCAGGGCCTTGCGTCAAGCGCATGGTGTATTTCCTCGGCTGTCGATCGTGCAGACGATTGATGATCCAGTGATTGATACCTATGTACGACTCAAAAAAGCCTATGGAAGCGATATATTGATCGATGTTGATGCTCAAAAAGTATCGCAAGACAATATTATTGAGGTGGTTGATTCACTGAATGATGATCAC
Source organism: uncultured Candidatus Saccharibacteria bacterium (assembly GCA_964552765.1). GTDB lineage: Bacteria > Patescibacteriota > Saccharimonadia > Saccharimonadales > Saccharimonadaceae > JAPUDQ01. The sequence continues at coordinate 763 of CAZKIA010000044.1, read as the reverse complement.
ACCATTCACGGTATCGTTGTGCAGTTACCTTTGGCTGATAAAAACCAAACAGAAGCTGTTGTGAATGCGGTTGCGCCTCAAAAGGACGTCGATGGACTTGGTGATCAGCCTGAGTTTGATCCGGCCACGGCGCTGGCAATTAATTGGTTGTGCGCCGGCTACAATATCAATTTAGCAGAGCAAAACATATTAATCATTGGCCAGGGCAAACTTGTCGGGGCCCCGCTGACTGCGATGTGGCGAGCGAGTGGCTATGACGTCGCGACAGCAGATTCAACCACACTTGATCTAAAACAGGCATGTCGAGCGGCTTCACTGATTGTGTCGGGTGCAGGGTCAGCGGGGTTACTTACGAGTGTCATGATCAGCCCTGATACGGTGGTGATCGATGCCGGTACCGCCAGCGAGGGTGGTGTCATAATGGGCGATGTCCATCCCGATGTGTACTTGCGGCAAGATATATCTATCACTCCTATGCGCGGGGGTGTCGGGCCATTAACAATCGCCGCATTGTTTGACAATGTCATTCGTGCAGCTCAGGCAACGATTACGAAAGCTTGAGAGTAGTTTTGACGCGATCAACGACCTGGCGCGGCGTGAGGTCGGCCTTGACGATATAACTCTCGATACCGAGGCTACGGAGGTGCTTCGGCGCTTCTTCTTCGCCGAGGTTGGTGAGGACGATGACGGGAATCATTTTTCCCCAATCATGTTTACGAATTTCAGCTAATGCTTCGTCACCGTTCATACCGGGCATTTGCAT
>CAZKIA010000043.1:0-2727 GCA_964552765.1 uncultured Candidatus Saccharibacteria bacterium | reverse complement strand
CGATCAGCGCCAATGTCTCATCGGTGATGACATGAACACGAGCTGATTTTTTGCGCAAATCAGCATGGGGTAGGGTGATGATGTCTTTTCGTGATGCCATATTATGACTAGTATAACAGATTGAAGACATATGGGAGTTAGGAGATAGGAGTTGGGAGTTGGTCCGCTAGCTGGCGGGTAGAAATTGGTGGTAGCCCTGAACAGATGCTCGATTCAAGATGCTTGATATTTGAACAAATCAGAGACTTGGAACCCCGTTAACAGCCTGCGATTGCTCAAGGGTCTAACCCTTAACAGATCAGATAAGTGGTCAGAATATTATTTTGCACAATTTGGGCACTGTAACTTTTTATTTCGCCAAGTGGTGAATGCACTTTGATACTCCTTAACAGCTCGTTATTTGTTTAAACACAACGGCATGTGAGCCGTAGGCTCACGATTCCTGATACTTTGTGCCGACAAAGTATCGCAAAACTCCTGGGCGGCTTCATGACGCCGTGATTCTGTCTCATACAAGCCTTGGGAAACTGCGGAACTCATCCGCCAGCTGGCGGACTCAAACAGTCCTCGTTTCGCCAGGGCTTGTATGCTCCATCCTCTCGGGTCACTGCAGATGCCCAGACCCTCCGCCAGAAGGCGGAACTTGCAGTTGGCTGGCTACAGTAGTTGCTGCTCTGTGATTGGGTCGTCACCTTCGACGCACCAGGCGACATCTGTTCGTCATATACACAATCTAACAAGCCGAGGACTGTTTGAACCGCCGTTGGCGGTGAGTTCCGCAGGCGATTGTGTACTATGACAACAGTGTCCCTAGTGCACGGAGAACAGTGACTAGATGTTTTGTTTCTTTTGTATCATGACAAAAGAAAAAATGCGTTCTGCCATCGCAGAAGCGGGACTCGTTCTTGGTCACAAGAACAAGTGATTTTTGTATACAAAGCATAAGGGAATTAGTCGCGAGGTTGTGATTGAACACATAAAATGTATGGAGCGCGTGCTTACTATTGACAAAAAATAACATTTTTGCTATATTGTAAAGTAAGTTCAATAAAACACAAACAGGACACCACTACAATGAGCGAACCCAGACCAAATATTTATCCGGGCGAGAGCATGACACCAAGAGAAGCTATTCGGAGTAGTGAGAAACACTATACGAAGTATAAAGAACTTTATGAAACGGCTACAGAGGCCGATGATAAAGCTGACACATTGGCGCGACAGCGAGTTGATCACCTGCAAGGATACTACTGGGAGAAAGGTAATGACGAAGAAGCTCAAGCGCAGATAGACTCTAGGATTACACGAGAACTGGCCGACAATGCTTTTAAAGCGTATGCCACAAAAGCCGAACTAAATCATAATGTTGTTAATTACATCCCTGATGTCGTTAGTGAAAATCGTGCTGCGTTTCACGATGCAGCAGTAGCTGAGGCTCGTTTAGATGGCGTAACGATTAAAGAAGAATCAAAGTAAACTAACCGGATCCAACTCAAACTGCCAGTGTTGGCTTGGCAGTTTTTGGACGATGTCGACAAGGTCGGCGCGGACGGGGCTTTTGACGACGAGCTGCCAGCGATAGGTATCGCGAACACGCTCATAAAATGCTGGTGTTGGGCCGAGCACTTCGACACGCGATGGTGATTGTTGTCGAATCGTCCGCGCATAGGCTTGAGCGTTTCGAATAGCAGCGTCTTCGGACTTATAGATACAAATGAGTTTGAGCAAATGAGTAAAAGGAGGGAAGTTGGCCCGTTTTCGCTCTTCGATGGTCATGTCGTAGAACAATTGATAATCGCCAGTGATGCCGGCTGTTACGGCTGGATGGGATGGCTGGTAGCTCTGCACGACGACGGTGCTGGGGTGTTCGTTGCGTCCGACACGACCGCTAACCTGGGCGAGGAGCTGGAAGGTCCGTTCGCTCGACATGTAGTCAGGAAGCGCTAGCCCGGCGTCTGCTTGCACGACACCGACCATGCGCAAGTGTGGCAGATCAAGGCCCTTGGCAACGACCTGGGTGCCGACAATGATGTCAATCTCACCATCGTATAACGCTTGGTATTGTTGCTCGAGTGTTTCGAGCGCATCGGAATCACCGTCAAATCTTGCTACCACAGCATGAGGAAATAACTTTGAAATTTCTTGATGGATGAGCTTGGTGCCGATGCCTTTGTGAATGATGTGTGCTTCGCCGCACCGGGGGCAGGATGTAGGGACTTTTTCGTGCGCCGCACAGATGTGACAACGCAATGTAAACGCATCGGCATGGAGCGTCAGTGGCACAAAACATCGGGTGCAAAGAGCGTTCCATCCGCAGTTTTCGCAGAGGGTAGTCGGTGCAGTACCGCGACGATTGTGAAACAACAGTACTTGGTGCTTGTGTTTGAGTGTAGTGGTAATTGCACTGATCATGTCGTTTGAAAAAAAACTGTGGCGGCTAAAATGCAGCTTCTTTGTCATGTCGACGAGCTGCACGGTCGGTGCAACTGTATTGGCACGGGCGGGCACCGGTAGTCGCAAAATTGACGCGCCCGTCTGGGAGGCGAGGTAATAATCCGTGACAGCCGGGGTTGCACTGCCGAGTACCAGACGTGCATCAGCAAAGCGTGCCAGCATAGCGGCGGCTCGCAGCGCAGAATATCGAGGTGACTGCTCTTGTTTGAATGTCGGCTCGTGACACTCGTCGATAACAACGAGACCAAGGTTTGGCATCGGGCTAAATAACGC
>CAZKIA010000042.1:0-3580 GCA_964552765.1 uncultured Candidatus Saccharibacteria bacterium | reverse complement strand
GGATATTTGGTGATGGGCTGTTAGCTCCGTAGGCCATTTCAGCAGGGATGATGAGACGGCGCCAACCACCTACTTTCATACCGGGGACGCCTTGTTGCCAACCCTGGATTACACCATTGAGTGGAAAGCTAATCGCTTCACCAAAATCATGTGATGACTGAAAAATTATGCCATTTTTACACAATGCTCCTGTGTAGTGAGCAGTGACGGTGGCGCCCGGTTGTACTTCTTGGCCTGTGCCAATTTCTTTGTCGATAATTTCGAGCTCTGCTACAGAGTCGCGCGGCTCGAAGTCCGCTAGTTTTGTACCTTCGTATTTCATAATAACTAGTATAGAGTGTTTAGGACGTAGTTGGCGAATTATCGTTAATATATTTTTCGAGTAACTCTAGATCGGCCTTATCTTTTTTACGGCCAAGTCGTTTTTTGCAGGCAATCAGCTGAGAGATACTCATAAATGTCACGCCCTCTTTTGTGAATGAGTCTTTTTGTAGTCTCTCAATATCACGCCCCATCCATGTCATCATCATATGGTATCCATTGTGAGAAAGCACTCGTTTACCATCATCATGAACGAATTCTTTCCACTTCTTTTGATCTCGAAATTTTTTGTAGGTACGCTCAGTCACAACCATATCGACATCATGCGCATCACGTAGCCCAAGCGTTTCCATGACGCCACCACCGATAACAACGTATTGATTGTGATGTAGATCGAGACGCTTGATCATATCGATTGTCGTCCGTCGTGAATTAGGATGCTCTGCGATGGCGGCGTTGAGTGTAGCGAATATCATGGCCTCGCCAATCAACTCGCTGATACCAAATTCATTGAACTGAGAGCGAAGGGCTGGTGACACATGCGCGAAACCGAGACTGATCTCATCGGCATGCAATTGGTCATGTAGTCGTTTGATACCGCGTACAGCTGTGTAGTCGATGGCATCAATTGCGCCAGCATCGATGATAATTGTGTCGACTGGTTCTCTAGCGTTTTTTATAGCATCGTTGACCCGTTCGATAAAGTATTCGACATTATCAAAAAATAATGGCCCATCGTAGGCGTATACGAGTAATCCACTGGGCCGTGAGGCAAAGCGATGGTGCGGATCAATACGCTCTTGGCCCCATTCGGATAGTGAATGATCACGTAGTAGTATTTCATCTCGGGGATGATACTGGCGACGCAAGCGCTCCATCAACGATATGACAACTGCGATGATGACGCCTTGTCGTACGCCGAATAATGCAACTCCAATCATGGCGATAATTGCGATCACAAACTCGTTGGGATGTGTTGCGCCAATTTGTCGCAGTTCTTGTGGGCGGATGAGATGAAGTCCAACAACAATAATAACAGCGGCTAGGGCTGGGGTAGGTATGTATGTAAATAATCCCGTTCCGAATAGCAACACAGCCCCTATACAGAGACTCATAAAGACATTGACCATTTGTGTTTTACCGCCAGAGTGTTCTGCTGCGAGAGTACGAGGGGGGCTACCGTTTAGAGCGAATCCGTGTGTCAATGCCGAGGTCATATTGGCGGCACCTAACGCGAGGAGGTCTCGGTTGATATCAACTGGTTCATCATGGTCGGCTGCCTGCGATCGTATGACGGCAGAGCTTTGGGCGAGTATAACAAGTGCTATTGATAGAGCCGTGGGGATGAGTAGGAAAAAAGAGTCAAGCGCAAGAGGTGGTAATGACAACGCCGGTAGGCCACTGGGAATAGCGCCTACGAGATGCACGCCATATTTCTCGGCATCGATAGCGACAGAAAATAATGTTGCAACGATGATACCTATAAGGATTCGAGGATATTTTTTTGGTAGTAGGAGGCTGCATGCTATAACGATCAGCCCTATGCCAAGTGAGAGCAGATGAGTGCTCGGCAGTAAAAAGACAATAGACTGTAGCTGGTGTAAGACACTTCCCGACGCCTCGACACGGAGCATTTCGGGCAGCTTATGGACCATCAGCTGTATGCCGATACCAGAAAAGAAGCCGACCAGAACTGGGCGCGATATCAGATCGGCTAAAAATCCAAAGCGAAATAATGACAATAACATCAAGATAATACCTGTCGCGATACCGAGCAGTATGATTGCTTCACTATTGCTATGACTGGTAGCGAGGACAGTTGCGCCAGAGGCAACTAACGCTGCAGTTGCCGAGTCGGCACCGACAATAAGTCTCCGAGTAGAAGCAAATAACGCAAATACGATCGGTGCAAACAGTGCTGTGTATAAGCCGGTCTGCAATGGCAATCCGACGATTGCGGCAAACGCTAGTGACTCAGGCACAGCAATAGCAGTGACGACGAGAGCTGCAATCACATCAGAACGAGCATTCGCTTGAAGATAGGAAGTTATTTTTTGTGTTGGCGTAACAGTCTTCATCATTGTTTGTCTCCATTGTACTCTCGACAATATGTTGAAGGCAACTAACTAGCACTCTTTACATTTGAGTGCCAGTTTTTTATACTAGATACAGATGTCAAAACGTGATTATTATGAAGTACTGGGTATCAATAAAAGCGCCTCTGCTGATGAGATAAAAAAGGCGTTCCGTAAGCTTGCCGTCAAATATCACCCCGATAAAGATGGCGGTGATGAGACAAAATTTAAAGAAATCAATGAAGCATACGAAGTACTAAAAGATCAGCAAAAACGTCAGCGCTACGATCAATTCGGTCATGCCGGAGTTGGCGGAGCGAGTGGCGGTAGCTATGCTGGCGGCAATCCGTTCGAAGGTTTTCAGGGGTTTGGCGGTGGACAAAATGGTCAGCATTTTGAGTTCAATTTTGGTGAAGGTGGCTTAGGTGATATCTTTGGATCATTTTTTGGTGGCGCAGCCAATCAACAGCACGGTCCACGTCGCGGCCGTGATGTTGAGACTCATATTGATCTGACGTTTGAAGAAGCTATTTTCGGGACAGAAAAGAAAATTTCCGTAACGCTTGATGACGAATGTTCACACTGCCAAGGATCGACGGTTGAGCCAGGCTATGAACTAAAAACTTGTGATGCTTGTAAAGGCGCCGGCCAGCAAACACGGGTCATGAATACGATATTTGGTGCTATACAACAGGCAGTTCCATGTGAGGCCTGTCATGGCCGAGGCAAAATTCCTGAAAAAGTATGTAGTACATGTCGCGGCAAAGGTACCGAGCATCAAAAACAAGATATTGCCATCAAAGTACCAGCAGGTATCGATGATGGTGCAACGATTCGCCTGCGCGAACGAGGTGAGGCTATTGCACGAGGTGCCAAGGGAGATCTGTACGTCAATTTACGCGTCAAACCACACAAAAAGTTCACCCGAGAAGGCGATCTCATACTTAGCGAAGAACATATAGGTATGGTTGATGCGGCTCTTGGGTCAGAGATCGATGTTGATACTGTCGATGGACCAATCCGTATGAAAGTGCCGTCAGGTACTCAAAGTGGCACAGATTTTAAACTGTCAAGCCACGGCGTGCCACATTTGCGCGGTAACTCGCGGGGTGCGCATATCGTCAGTGTTATTGTCGATACACCGACGAAGTTAAATAAAAAACAACGTGAGTTATTACAGGAGT
>CAZKIA010000041.1:0-3679 GCA_964552765.1 uncultured Candidatus Saccharibacteria bacterium | reverse complement strand
CAAGCTGTGCTTGCAAAGATGTGGCGACGGGCTCGCCAAAGGTGAGTCGATTCCCCTCGTGGTCATGTGGGAATCGAACGGGATGTCTGCGGTAGACATCCCCGGCACTTTGCGAGATTAATCGAGCAAAGCGATTCCCCTCGGGGTCACCAATGAAAAAATGTCACCATGGTGTGGCATTTTTTCATTGGTAAATGCGTAGAGAGAATCGAATACCTATTGCCACAGGCAATAGGGTGAAACGAGCCAGTGGCTCGTTGCAAGGGAGTCCACTCTTGCAAGCTGTGCTTGCAAAGATGTGGCGACGGGCTCGCCAAAGGTGAGTCGATTCCCCTCGTGGTCACCGCTACAAATGCCTCGCGGCGTGCTTGATATATTTGTAGTGGTTGTCAAAAAGATTAATAACTTTTTTCTTGCGCTTTCAAGTGATCACTGTCATGATGAGGAAACATGAAATCAAATACGAATGCGGCTGGTAATCGTATCGAAACAGCCCTCCGCGCGGCTGGCTTTGCCTGGTGGGAGATGGAATTGCCAAGTGGTATCGTGTTTTTCGACGACACAAAGACTCGTATGCTCGATCGAGATGCCAAAGATTTTGTCCATTATTCACATTTCACCGAGCTTTTGCATGCAGATGACCACAGCCCAACGATGCAGGCCATGCAAGACCATCTCGATGGCAAGACACCATATTATGAAGCAATCTATCGAATTAAAGCGAAAGATGGCGCGTATCTAACATTTTATGACAAAGGTAAGATCGTCAGCACATCAGCTGATGGCGACATACGTCTTTCGGGTATCGTCATCAACATCTCAGGCAGTATACTCGATCGCTAGTTACTCGCCTGTCATATGCAATAGAGCAGGTGATATATCCTATAGGTAATGCTACAATTGATAGTAATACAAGCATAAACGAAATATTTTGAGTGGATAAAACAACCGATACATCACCAACCATTGAGCATCTTGAAGCATTTTATGCGGCGATCAATCGTAGAACGCTCACGCGCCAACTTACCCCTGACACCCCCTATGTCTACTGGACGATGGAGCTGTACGATGAAAGCCATGGGCTCAAAGGGGCGGGTGGTCTCGGTGTGCTTGCCGCCGATACTCGCCGCGTTGCCGAGCGGCTATCCGTCCCGATGGTAGTAGTGACGCCATTTTACCCAAGCGAACTTCATCAAGTTGTCCGAGGCGGTGTTCAGTCTGAAGTCAGTCGTAATAAATCACCAGAAGATTTCGGCTTTAGCAAACTACTCGATGTCTCTATACGATCAGCTGGTCAACCTGACACACCTCTCTCTATTTACGAGAAACAATCTGGCTCGACACGGTTTATCTGCATGAGCGAGCCTAATTTTGGCAAACTCTACGATGGTGACCTTAGCGGCAATCATCGCCTGTATCAAAATGTCGCCAGTGGTTTTGGTGGCTATTCGGCGCTCAAACATCTTGGTATCCGCCCCGCTGTTATCCAGCTCAACGAAACCGCCACAATTTTTGCGGCACTGGCGCGTCTTGATGAACTCGTCCGTTTTGAGGGCATGAATGTTCACGAGGCGATCGTCTATGTCCGTAAATCAACACTTTATACCAATCACACATTATTGCAGGCAGCAGAGAGTGAGTTTACGTACGAACAATTTGTCTCGCTCGTCTTTCCAAATATTCATAGCGACGGTGTCCGCAAATGGATTACTAGTTTATTTCGGCACGGTAAATTGCGCTCCAGCACGCTCGCGATCGAACTTGCTGAATGCAAAAATGGCGTGAGCAAACTTCATGCGCGAGTAGCAGATTTTCGTGATCTCGATGGACGCAAGGTTACCTTTCATGCCATCACAAACGGTATCGACATGCCGACGTGGGTGCTGCCCGAGATATTTGCCTACTTGCAAAATGCCGGCATCATCGATCGCTTTGGTCTCGTTTCCTCGGACTACAGAGATAAAATTGCCTCAATCTCACCTCATCATATCCGTGAGCTCAAACGTATCGGTCGCCGTGAGATGAATGCTATTCTTTCGACACGCAAGGATCAGTACGGAAAGCACGTTCATATTCCTGATGATGCAATCGTTTTTGACTTCAAGCGCCGATTTGCCGACTACAAGCGTCCGCATCTGCCATTTCAACGTGTCCATGAGCTTCGTGATATCCTCGTATCGTCAAATGCTCATTACATTATGGCCGGCAAAGTACACCCCGGTGATACTGCCATGTATAAACAACTCAAAAAAGTCTTGGCGACGATTGACGGCGATGCCGAACTCAAAGCTCGCGTCCACTATATCGAAGACTACGACGAAGCTGTCGGTCGAGCACTCGCCCTCGGCTCGGACTGTGCCATCAACATTCCTATCGTTGGCCTTGAAGCCTGTGGTACTTCCTGGGAAAAAGATATTGCCAATTTTAAACTTCTCATCTCAACAGTTGATGGTGGCGTTGCTGATATTGCACCAGCTACATACCTAGAAGTATCAGGTACGACCGACAAAGAGGAACTTACTAGTCTCTATCATCAAATGCGCGTCGCCGCTGAGTTGCTGGGTGATGACGAAGCACTGGCACGCGCCGTGCAGTCTCAGCTCGCTGCATATTTGCCGACAATATCTGGGGTCAGAATGATGCGCGATTATCTACGCTATCTTTTTGTAAAATAATCCTACCAAATGAGAAGCCCCCGTCGATTACGACAGGGGCGCTCCCATGAGATGATGTTCACATGCTTGACGGCTGGATGTAGCGAATCGGCTCCATCTCAGCAGTATCGTCATTGACCACATCTGGCGTCTGAGCCTGTGAGGATGGCCGCTCGACACCTGCGATCAGGCATTGGAGCTCAATCTGCTCGTTGAGCAGGCGATTGGTTCTGCGCTGTTCCTCGAGCACGTCATGTGTCAGCGAAAGCAGTCTGCCAAGTGACTCAGCTTGCTCTTGATTGCGGCGTTGCTCCTGGGCAGAGCACCACTTGATGATATCGCGGACACGATCTGCGTCCTTGAAATCATGCATGTTGTGGAACAGCACATCCCCTTGTGCCTCGGAATCAATTGTAAGGGTCGAGGAACGACGGAACAGGTATTGCTCAAGTCGATTCTGGCTGCTGGGGTCACCGATGACCGACTCACTCAACTGAATCGTTACGTCGGTATACTCAGGGATGAATAACAGCCGATTGCCCGGACGGTGAATGACGCCGATGTTTTTGACGCCATCAAATTCACGGGTCCAGTTCTGCAGTCGCCAGTACTCACGCACTGTTGCAAGCACAATCCCGATCGTCAGCAACACACCAACAAACTGAATTGACAGATTGATGCGACCCGACAAATAGACAGCGCCGCCGATCATGATGACGACAGCAAGTAGCAGGGCGGCCATATAGGGCGCCAACCGCTTGATGAACGCCTTGATGTGAGCGCGTTCATGGTAGTAGAGCTGATCGCCAGCGTGACCGACACTGGTCGAACCTCGCTGAGGTTGCAGGACACGGTTAGTGACCCGGCGAACAGTTGGTACCCGAACCGGAGAATGCGAAATCGGTGATGACATAGCTATGCCTCTCATGAGAAGGGGCGAGTCCGTCACGAACTCGCAACGAAATCAACTATATTATATAACATACTTTAATAGAGAAGCAAGCATGAGGATAATCAACAAAATC
>CAZKIA010000040.1:0-3932 GCA_964552765.1 uncultured Candidatus Saccharibacteria bacterium | reverse complement strand
AACTACACCGTCATTATTACCGTGACTGATATGGCAGGGAATGTATCGACTTCAGGAAAAGTACTCTCGATTACTGATAGTAAGAAGGCAAGTGCTGAGGATTTGGCTCGTACAGGAACAAATGAACTTCTGATTGCCGTCAGTGGCGTCATCCTCACTGTCGCATCAGCGCTATTTATGCTGTGGCGGGTGGTTCGACGACGGGGAAGTTACTACTACTCATCTGCGAGATAACTAACAGAGCACTTACTCACTAGATGATATACTTGTCATACAAGGAGAAGTGAAAAATGTTTGATACAAAACCCTACGAAAAAAAGATGCAGCAAGCCCTCGAGCACTTTGAGGGAGAGCTCAGTAAAGTCCGCACTGGCCGCGCGCACCCTGACATGCTGAGTTCGGTCACGATAGAGGCCTATGGCAGCCGCATGCCGCTCAACCAAGTTGCCAATGTCACCACACCCGAGCCGCAGTTGCTGCAGATCAACCCCTTTGACCCGAGCAATATCAAGGCGATTAGCGATGCGATTCGCACCAGCGACCTCGGGTTTAATCCGAGTGACGATGGGCGCATTGTTCGCGTGCCAATCCCGCCGCTGACCGAAGAGCGCCGCCGTGATATGGTGAAACAAATCGGCGAAAAGGTAGAGGACTGTCGTATCGCGCTCCGTACGATTCGCCAGGATGCGCTGAAAGACGCCAAGCGTATGAAGGATGCTAAAGAACTCTCCGAAGACGATGTAAAAGCTATCGAGCGCGGTATCGATGACGACATGAAAAAGTTTCAGGCTCAGATCGACGACATGTACAAGGACAAAGAAAAAGAAGTCATGACAATTTAGCAGACGCTAGATGCTAGACGCTTGAGACTAGATCCTAAAGTAAGCAAGTCATTGAAAAAACGAATTAAATAGCTTGCATTGGTATAATGCTCATGCTAATATGTATCTGTTCAAGTGAGAACACAAACAGAGGAAAAGGAACCAACTTAAAATCTATGCGTTACAGCTATCGACGCGGCGTTTTACGTCGCCGTCTTACTACTGCTATCGCCACCACACTTAGCTACGGGATACTACTCACCGTATTGTTCGTGGGATCTCTTGCTTATAACTGGTATCAATCTACTCTCAAAGCAGCCGCCATCAACCTTACCTTTACGGTCACGACAACCGCTGATGCTGGCCCTGGATCGTTACGCCAAGCCATCATTGATGCCAATGCCGCTACCACAACTCCTGCTAATCCCAATGCTATTCATTTCAACATCCCTGGCTCTGGCGTACAGACCATCGCCCTCCAGACCGCACTCCCATCAATCACTCAGCCAGTGATTATTGATGGGACGACGCAGGCGGGGAGCTCGTGCGGGAATCTGGTGCCAGATGCACCGTATACGAGCAATGTGCCGCATGTGCTCAATATCGAGATTAAATCGAGTAATTCGGTGACGGGCAACCACAGCGATAATACGATTGATTTCGTCGCTGGATCAGATAGCTCGATACTCAAAGGTGTGGTGCTCAACGGCTTCTCGGGATCGACGTATCAAGGGCCAGAAGCGAATGTGCGCGTCTTCAGTGTCGCCAATGTGACAATTGATTGTAGCTATACCGGTGTTAACCCTGATGGCAAGACAAACCCTACTATGGGAATGGGCATTGTTGGTAGTGCTGCAAATAACCTGACCGTGACAAATAGTTTACTAGGCAATGTACTGAGCACGGGTGCTCGGATAATAGATTTAAACACCGTAACATTCAAGAATAATATCATCGGTGTATCAGTAGATCTCACCACGCCGCTCGTACCCACTGGAAATACGGGACTCTATTTCGGCAACGTGAGTGGGGTCGTAATGGGTGGTTCATTGGCAGATGGCAATGTGTTTGGTAGCGGAATGGCGGTCGTGAGTGAGAATACCAATAACGGAGTGTTCGCTGGTAATTATATCGGTATGTCTCCCGTAGATGCACGACCACTACCGCTAGCAAGGGGTGTGTCGCTAGACTATTCTTGTTCAAACTGGCTGCTTGGTGGCAGTACCCCAGATCAGCGGAATTATGTTGGCTCCGCAGGAAGTGAGGGGTTCTTTATCAATATGCGCTCTGCAGCAGATAACATTTCGGTCAAAGGTAACTACATTGGTGTCGCACCTGATGGTGTCACGAAGCTCAGTAACAGTACGGGTATTGCCATAAATGGCCCAATAACAAATCTAGTAGTCGGTGGTGCAACACCAAGTGAGCGTAATATCATCTCCGGTAATACAGGCGAAGGTATCGTATGGCGTGGTAATACTACCGACGTTGCGAAAGTCATGGGGAACTATATTGGCCTTGATGTGAATGGTAATCCTGTAGCTGGTAGTGGGCAAGGTATCGCTCTCGGCAGGGGTAATATACAAATCGGCGGCGCAAACCCAGGCGAGGGAAATGTGATATCGGGCAATCGGCAAGCGATTGCTGCAGGAGTAGGTGATGGCAAGCCGGTGATGCTATATGGCAATATCATCGGGCTGCAGCCAGATGGTGAGACGCCAGCGCCCAATGGCAACATAGGAGACTGGAACAGTATGGATATACGGGGCTACACACCGTATCGTATCGGCGGGCCAAACCCAGGCGAGGGAAATATCATCTCTGGTAATAACGCTCCTCTGGTGATGATTTCAGTCCTTGATGTGAAATTTCAAGGCAACAAAATAGGCGTAACGAGTAGTGGCCAGCCTGCTGGGAATACTGGCAATGGCATCTCCATCATACAGCCCTGGTATTATTCGGAGCCAATATCTGGCGTAGACATCGGGGGGGATACAGCCGCAGAAAGCAACATCATCTCAAATAACAGCGGTACAGGCGTGTATTTAAGTGCAAGTGCTTCAAGTATAAAAAACAACACGATAAACAATAACGGTGAGTACGGTGTATTTATCTATGGTGATTCCAGTTCGAACAATATCATTAGTGATAATACACTTTCTGGAAATAAGGGTGGGATCAATATTACCAAGGGGCCGCTCTATGATAAAAATGGGCAGTTTGCCGTAGGTGACCCAGTCGGCAATACCATACGGAAAAATAAAATATACAACAACTCAAGCCTTGGTATCGACCTAGGTAACGACGGCATCACCCCTAACGACCTCAAAGATCCCGACACCGGCCCCAACAACCTCCAAAACTATCCCATCATCACCGCCAGTATGACCAAATGTGATGGTACCACCGACACGCGCAACGTCCCGATGTTCAACTCCACTCCTAACACCACCTTCACTATCGACTACTACGCCAACCCATCCTGGGATCCTGCTAGCAACACACCTCGCCAGGGCGAGCAATGGGTGAGTAGTGAGACCGTGACGACTGATGCTAACGGTAATGCTACCCTCACCATCCCAAACATCACTTACCCGAGTGTTACCGCCACCGCTCCTGACGGTTCAACGAGTGAATTTGGTTCCATCAATAATATGCAGTTTACGCAGTGTCAGGATATGGGGCAACAATTAGTGGTAGATACCACGAGGAACATGTATCTCGGTGCCAGCTGGACAGGCAATAATATCCCGAACAGCTACGACCGTGCCCAATACATTTGGAATCCCGTGACAAGTACCGGCTCCTATGTACCAACACAGGCAGGTCTCACTGTTGACATTACCGTCGGGGGGCGGCCGTTCATCTTCCAAACTCCCGACCCGAACAACGGTGGCTACTACTATGCCTACTCTCTCGACAATGGTAGCTGGAATGCACAAGGCCGCCTCACCACCTCTCTTCCCGAAGGTACCTACGATGTCGTCCTGACGGTCACCGACCCAAGTACTGGTATGTCGATGACTAAAACGTACAAAGATGCTGTCAAAGTAGCTCTCCCAAAGATTACCTATACCACGACCATCACCAACAACCAGACACCAACTCTCA
>CAZKIA010000039.1:0-4300 GCA_964552765.1 uncultured Candidatus Saccharibacteria bacterium | reverse complement strand
GGTTCACGCCGCCCCTGCGCTTTGTCATAAGCAATCAGGTGATGGTCGCCATCAAGCTCATCCTCGCGCAGCATATCCGCAGTACGCGCAAAAATATCACTGGCATGACCGAGGGGCACAACCGATGATTGCCCGAGAAGCCGAGCAATCCCACCGATATCCTCTGCAATCCCTTTGGGGCTACCCGACCGAACATTGATAGGTGGCAGTACGATTTCGCGTATCTCAAGCGACACAGCTAATCCCTCGAGCTAAACCATTTGGGGTCTTTTGTAATGTCTTGTTCGACTGTTTCCCAAAATGATTCAAGCGCTGAACCATCTGGTCGTTCACTGAGCTCCCAGTTGTCATCATGTTCGTCAATATCGGCATACACTGCCTGGGTAAGCTCGTCATCGTCATCAACAATAGGACTAAACTGCAGTGGAGCAGGCGACGACAGCGAGAAATGTGGAAGCTCAAGGTGAAATTTGCGTGGGATTTTAAGCATGGCTGCTTCCCCTACTGTCGCTCGCGGATTGCGGGTTCAGGCGTCTTACCGATTTTCCAGGCATGCGCCTCACCCTCGACAGTTACAAGAATTTTCGTCGGGAGTCGACCAAGCTGTTGGTTGCGATAGTCCTCAGGTGTCTCGGGAGTTGCTTCGATCATCTCCCAGCCTGCACCCTCTTCGCCGTATCGAGCCTCGAGGTCTTGTCGGCGAGATCGTACACCGCGTGAATAATTAACACTCGATTTATCGATGCCTTGTTGTATTAGTCGTGACGGGCCTTGTAGTGGTAATTCGTCGTGATGTGGGTATGCCATAGTATGTTGATCCTGTTTATTTTTGTGGTGGCTATGGATACTAATGTAGCATAAGTACTATAATTTGTCAAGATCATGGGCAGCTCGCGACATGATCGATCGTAGGGCTGGTCTCCCCACCCTGATCTGTTCAGCTGCAACTTCGCGTGTCTTTACCCACACGTCAAGATTCATCGTCTTTGAGTGAACACCGCTTACATTGGTTGGGCTGATACCCCAGTTCCCCACGCCGTACTCTTCACCCAATTGCGGCCCGAGCATGTCCCTGATATAGTCCCGATGCGTGGCACGCTGAAGAACATCGAAACCATTGAGTTTTGCCTCACCTCCATCAGTAAAAACAACTCCGCCACTCTCATAAAACATCTCCCGCAGTCTTTTTAAGAGCTCGGCGCGAATCATAAGGGTATTCGGGTGATAAAACCTATCGGGTGTCATAGTGAGTAAATACTACAACAATGTAGCTATTATGTCAACTCCAGTGTCGTTCAATCTCATGGATCTGATCATGATCCAGCCCATAAAAATGCGCGATCTCGTGCCATAACGTGTGTTTGACTTGTCGATACAGCGAATCTTCGTCGTGCGTGACGGTAAGCAGTGGGTTTTTAAATAGCGTGATCTTGTCTGGCAGCACCAGGTTATACCCCGCCCCGCGCTTTGTGAGCGGGATGCCTTCATATAGCCCGAGCAGCAGCGAATCACCGCGCAGGTGCAATTTTGCCGCCTGCTCTATACTCGGATCATCAGCATAGGTCACGACGACATTATCTAGCCCACGCATGTAGCGCTCTGGCATTTCGTCCATCGCTCGGGAGATCAGTGCTGAAAATTGTTCATCGTCCATATAGTCTGTATTTGTATTCTGTCCTCTATAAATTGTAAATTGCTTGTGGTATTATCAAGATAATAACATAAGCAAGAGGTGGGTACGTGGCAGTTATCATTTTTTATGAGGCAACCAAGATGGATGAAAAGCAGCTCAATGAAGGGCTGCGTCCGACTGATCATACGTGGGAATTTGTGCGTGATACCATCAGCCTACGCAATATCGACAAAAATGCCGAAGTGATATCGGTCTTCGTGGCCAGCCAGGTCACCCGCCAGATGATCGAGAAAATGCCGCGACTCAAACTGATCGCAACGCGCAGCACTGGCTATGACCATATCGATCTCGAGACAGCGACCGCCCGAGGTATCACCGTCGTCAATGTCCCAACCTATGGCGAAAATACGGTCGCCGAGGCAGCATTTTCACTGATACTTGCCCTCACCCGCAAGCTCATACCGACTGTCAGCACAACGCGCAAAGGCACGTTTGTCGCCAGTGACCTGACCGGTGTCGACCTCAAGGGTCGTACATTGGGCGTGATCGGAATGGGTCATATCGGGCGTCATGCAGCACATATCGCCAAGGGATTTGAGATGAATGTCATCGCCTATGACGTTCACGAAGATGCCGACTTTGCCCGCACTATGGGTATCGAGTACGTCTCGTTCAATGACCTGCTGGCTCGGAGTGATATCATCACCCTACATACCCCACTGCTACCCGACAACTACCACCTCATCAACGCCTCGACGATTAAGCAGATGAAAAAAGGTGCGTTTTTGGTAAATACCGCCAGGGGTGAACTTGTCGAAAATCGAGCACTTATAAATGGAGTGAAAAGTGGTCACTTGGCTGGGGCCGGGCTCGATACGATTGAGGGTGAAAAGCTGATACTGCAAAAAGAAATGATCACCGCACTTGGTAGTAACTCGACCAGCCCGACGACCTACGAACACGCCGCCGAAGTACACACGATGCTACAGATTCCGAATATCATCATCACCCAACATGCCGCGTTTAACACCGAAGAAGCAATCGCTCGTATCAACGACACGACCGTCCAAAATGTCACGCGATTTTGGTACGGCGAAGTGCCAAATCGTGTTCAAGCCAAAGCTACCTCGGGCAAGCTCGTCATCGTCCGCCACACCGAGTCTGAGTGGAACGCCGAAGGCCTCTGGACAGGCACGACCGATGTTCATCTGAGCAAAAAAGGCTTTGACGATGCCGCCGCGGTAGGTAGTAAGCTCAAAGATATTACCTTTGACTACGCCTTTACCTCACAGCAAATCCGCAGCCAAGAAACCCTTGAGGCCATCAAAAATGCCTCGGGACATCTCGACCTCCACGCCGAGGCCAGCGGCGCTATCAACGAGCGCGACTACGGCGTCTATACTGGTATGAACAAAGACAAAGTGCACGATTCTATCGGCGACAAAGCTTTCGATGAACTACGCCGCAGCTGGGACAGCCCGGTCGAGGGCGGCGAGTCACTGCGTGATGTATATCAGCGTACAATTCCCTTTTACCTACGTGTAGTACTACCGCGTATTCGCCACGGACAAAACATATTGCTGGTAGCACATGGCAACTCCATCCGCTCGCTCATGAAATACATCGAAGGCATCTCCGACAAAGCTATCGGCAACCTCGAAATGCCCCAAAACGACATACTGGTCTACGAAGTAAACTTCGAAGGCCGTGAGAAAAGCAAAGAAATCATCGAGGTGTAAGCTCGCTCACAAATCGCATATGTTGCTATTTACCAAATACTGATTAACCCCTACCATTGATACATGGCATTATGGGATAACCTCGGATCATCAGGCAGCGTCGAAGATCGGCGCGGTATGGGCGGTGCTGGCCTAGGAGGCGCGGGTATGATTGTGGGGATTCTCATGTTTTTTGCACTTAGCTACATGGGCATACAAGTAGACCCAGCAATGCTCGAGCAAGTTGCGGGCAATGTAACATCATCACAAACTACCGAGCAACCTGCCGAATACCAAGGCCAAGACGCCTACGAAAAATTTGTCTCGACCGTACTCGGTACCAGCAATGACTACTGGAAAAAAACCATTACCGCCGAAGGCAAAACATTTACCGAGCCCCGACTGGTGCTGTTTCGCGACGCTACCAAATCAGGTTGTGGCATTGCCACGAGTCAAGTCGGGCCGCACTACTGTCCGGCAGATAAGACGATTTACCTCGATGAAACATTCTTTGCCCTGCTATCACAACTGGGCGGCAGCAACGGCGATGTTGCCCAAGCCTATGTGATCGCACATGAGGCCGGTCACAACGCCCAAGACCAATTAGGCATCATGGACAAAGTCCAAAATGATTCTACGTACCAGCGTACGGGCGAAAACAGCCTCAGCGTCAAGCTCGAACTCCAAGCCGATTGCTTCGCCGGGTTATGGGCCAACTCGTTGAACAATAAAAATGTGTTTCAACCTGGTGATATCGACCAAGCTATCAAAGCCGCCCAAGCTGTCGGCGATGACCGCATACAGCAATCTACTCAAGGCTCAATCAACCCCGAGACATGGACGCACGGCTCATCCAAGGAGCGTGTCGACGCGTTTAACAAAGGGTATACAACGGGCAAATTATCGGTTTGTCGAGAATACGTTTAGTTGGTAATTAGTAAATGGTAAA
>CAZKIA010000038.1:0-4800 GCA_964552765.1 uncultured Candidatus Saccharibacteria bacterium | reverse complement strand
AGCGACTCCGTCGTTCTGGTAATAAAACGCCAATACTAATGCTGACCGCCAAAGCACAAATACGTGATCGCGTGGCGGGGCTCAATGCCGGTGCAGATGACTATCTGACGAAGCCGTTTAGTTTTGAGGAGCTTTTAGCACGGATACGTGCACTGATGCGCCGACCTCAAACACCTATCGGAAATGTGCTGAATGTAAAAGATTTATCACTCGATACGCTATCGTATGATGTGCGGCGTGGTGATAAAAGAGTCGACCTAACGCAAACCGAGTTTTCGCTACTAGAATATATGATGCGCAATCATGGGCGTGTACTCAGCAAGACAAATATTATCAATCACGTCTGGGATTTTGATAGTGATATATTGCCAAATACGGTCGAGGCGTACATTGGTTATCTGCGTAACAAAATCGATAAACCGTTTCCAAAAAATCCACCGCTTATCCATACCGTCCGCGGCTTTGGCTATAAAATCGAAGGATCATAAATGTCTGATAATAAATTGTTTGACTCAACAACACTGCGCTTGACGTCATGGTACCTTTTGATTTTAGTTGTACTTAGCTTGCTATTTAGCCTGATTGTTTATTCACTTGCCTCACATGAATTTGAGCGTGCTGCCGGACCGCGTCGTGGTACAGTAATCATTGTTGATCAAACGATAGATTTTGATACACTACGGCAACAACGAATTGAGACGAGTAATCGATATTTGGTGACGAACCTCTTACTATTTAACATATTTACGATCACCACAGGAGGACTGGCTAGCTACTTTCTTGCGCGTCGAACACTGCGACCGGTACGCCATGCAATGGAATCACAAGTAAGGTTTAGCTCGGATGCTGCACACGAGTTACGGACACCGCTTGCCGTGATGCAGTCGGAAATTGAAGTTGAGCTGCGAAATAAAAAAGCAACGAAAACATCACATGGTGAAACACTGGCCAGCAATCTGGATGAAGTTCATCGCCTGCAAAGTCTCACCGAACGGCTGCTGCTGCTCGCTGATCGGCAGACGATTGATCTACAGCCAGTCTCTATCGAGGTGTCAGCTATTGATGCAGTAGGCCAAGCAGTAATTCCCGCACAGGCAAAAGACATCAATATCGAGAATAATGTCGGGACAGATGATGTCATGGCAGATCAATCAGCGCTAACAAATATCATGTCGATATTGATTGATAATGCCATTAAATATAGTCCCAGTCACAGCACGATCACTCTCACGTCAAAGGTTAAGGATAAATATATCGATATAGATGTCGTCGATGAGGGTGACGGTATCGAGGAGCAAGATAGAGCGAAAATATTTGATAGATTTTATCGAGCAGATACATCGAGGAGTAAAACCACTATCGAAGGACATGGTTTAGGGCTATCAATCGCTCGTCGCTTAGCGCAATCGATGAACGGCTCACTCCATGTTGCCAGTACGCCTAAAAAAGGCAGCACCTTTACGATACGCCTAGCGCGTGCGAAAAAGTCCTAGTCTATACTAGTGTCTAGATGAGTAGGCAAAAAACATATGTGCTGGCGGTTTCGGGCGGGATTGATTCGATGGTTCTCTTAGATATGCTGGTGAATCCGCGCAGTCCCGTACCAATAATACTTGATGCAGATTGTCGATATGTTGTTGCTCATGTCGATCATGGGATTCGTATTGATAGCAACCAAGACGAAAAACTGGTGCGTGATATTGCCGAGTCATTTAGGTGTACCTATGAGACAACGGATCTCTCCCTTGGTCCGAATACGTCTGAAGACTCTGCTCGCAAACAACGCTATGCATGGCTAAAAGCAATTATGCAAAAATATGATGCCACTGCACTCGTCACGGCACATCATCAAGACGATGTGCTAGAAACGATCATTATTAACATGCGACGAGGAACTGGCTGGAGGGGATTGGTATCGTTACGTGAACATGATGGCGTAAGGCGCCCGCTCCTGGGGTATGCAAAAGCTGATATCGTTCGCTATGCAATCGACAACGGTATCAAGTGGCGAGATGACTCAACGAATGATGATATTCGTTTTATGCGAAATTATATTCGGTATCTTATCATGCCTAAGTTGTCGAGGAGTCAGAGGGAGGAGCTCTATGCACTTTATATATCGCAGTGTATGCTTGGCCAAGAAATAGGTCACCAAGTGGATATGATCTCTGCAGTTGCGATCAAAGGAAATGAGATCGATCGATATTTTTTGTCTATGATCGATCGTACTGTAGGGGCAGAAATTATACGGAAATGGTGTAGGCGGCCACTTGAGTTAGCTACGGTCAACAGGATATGGCTGTTTGTGCTTGTGGCAAGGCCAGGTAAGCGTATGTATGAGGATGGTATCAAGCTTGTCGCTTCACCGTCTGGCGCAATTGTTTCGCTATCTGATATCTGATAAACTGTCTTGAGACAAATAGTTAGTTAAAAAGGAAATCTTGAATGGCTTTAAAGCGTCCTAAAAATCAAATCCCAAACAAGTCAAATGCGGTTCGCACGACACTTTTTTGGGCGTCACTGTTCATCATTGCGTTGTTTGTTGTGTCTGTTTTTGCACAACCGAACAAAGCGGCCGAAAAATCCTGGAACGATGTCTATACTCGTGCAAACAAAGGCGAAATAGGCAAACTAGTGGTCGAAGGACGCACCGTCTACGTGTTGCCAAAAGGTGAAAATGACGTTACCAAAGCAACGGAAAAGACGCTCATCGGTGAAGGATCTATCTATGAGCAAGGCCTCAACAAAGACGCAAAAGTAGAGGTGCAATTCAAAGCGCCATCAGAAACTGGCACGACATTTATAAATCTTCTTGGTATTTTCCTGCCAGTGCTTCTAATTGGTGGATTATTTCTCTTTATGTTTCGTCAGGCTCAAGGGCAGAGTAACCAAGCCATGGGCTTTGGCAAGAGTCGGGCCAAACTGTATGGCAGCGACAAAGAAAAAGTTGTCTTTGATGACATCGCAGGCAGCAACGAGACAAAAGAAGACCTTGTCGAAGTTGTTGATTTCTTAAAACATCCAAAGAAATTTGCCGATGTCAAAGCGCGTATACCAAAAGGTGTGCTGCTAGTCGGTCCTCCGGGAACTGGTAAGACGATGCTCGCTCGTGCCGTTGCCGGTGAAGCCGGTGTGCCATTTTTCTCCATCTCTGGATCAGAGTTTGTTGAGATGTTCGTCGGTGTTGGCGCAAGTCGTGTTCGTGATTTGTTTGAAAAAGCCAAGAAAAATGCCCCATGCATTATCTTTATTGATGAGATTGATGCAGTTGGTCGTCGTCGCGGAAGTGGCATGGGCGGTGGTCATGACGAGCGAGAGCAAACACTCAACCAGATTCTTGTTGAGATGGATGGATTTGAGACCGGCACTAATGTGATTGTCCTTGCTGCTACCAACCGTGCCGACGTGCTTGATCCAGCACTGCTCCGACCTGGTCGGTTTGATCGTCGCGTGAACATCGATCTACCAGACCGCAAGGATCGAGAAGCAATTTTGAAAGTACATCTCAAAGACAAACCAGTTGATCAATCGGTTGACGTTGATGCATTAGCCGCAAAAACTGCTGGTAGTTCTGGTGCTGATCTTGCAAATATTGTCAACGAAGCAGCGATTAAGGCTGCACGCTCAAACCGAAAAGTAATCACGAATGCTGACGTTACCGAGGCGCTCGAAAAAGTCTCGATCGGTCCTGAGCGTAAAGCAAAGATCATGAACGAAGCGGATAAAAAACTAACTGCCTATCATGAGGCTGGCCATGCAATTGTTGGACATGTGTTGCCAGACAGTGATCCTGTGCATAAAGTAACGATCATCCCACGGGGCGGAACTGGTGGCGTTACATGGTTCTTGCCGCCAGAAGACAGGGTGTATACGAGCGTGATTGAGTTCAAGGATGTGCTTGCCCGTGCTCTCGGCGGACGTGTTGCGGAGAAAGTTATTTTTGGTGAAGACCGCGTGACGACTGGTGCAGGGTCTGACCTGAGAAAAGCAACTGAGATTGCTCGCGACATGGTCATCGAACAAGGTATGGGAAGCGGTCTACGGGACCAAGTATTCCATGATGACAATGGTGGCATGATGTTTGACCGTATGGGACACGAGCGACCATATAGTGATGACACTGCAAAGTTGATTGATGATGAAGTAGAGAAACTTATTCGCGAAGCAGCAAAACGAGCAGAGCTTGTCATAGAACATAATCGCAAGCAGCTTGATACGCTTGCCGCTGCCTTGCTCAAAGAAGAAACAGTTGACGAAGAGCGAGTCAAGGAGCTCCTCAAGGGCGCATCTCTGCCGCATAGTGCTGCACTGTATTAGCGCTTTTCTCCCTTCCCATGGAAAAGCAGCAGTCACCATCACGCCCAATGAGCCGAGTACGCAATGTGATGAACCGTGCCAACACACGGTTGCCGATTAAGGCTGCGGCAGCATTATTGGCGGGATCAAGTTTGCTGGCGAGCATACTAGGGTTGTTTCGAGATCGTCTTTTAAACAGTACGTATAGTAGCTATCCTGTCGGACTTGATGCATATACGGTGGCGTTTATTATTCCTTATTTTATGTGCTTTTTGTTAACGAGCGGTGCACTCAGCGTTACATTTATTCCTATCTTTAACGAGCGTTTGTCAGCTGGGAATAAATGGTCGGCTTGGCGTCTTAGTTATAGCATGATCAATTTTATGGCGATGATCACACTCGTCGTCAGCATTGGCATCATATTGTTCGCCGATATACTAGTAAGGATTATTTGGCCAGGGCTTGATGATAGCGGGCATGGACTTGCTGTTAGTATGATGCGAG
>CAZKIA010000037.1:0-4943 GCA_964552765.1 uncultured Candidatus Saccharibacteria bacterium | reverse complement strand
TTTACCTGTCAGCGTCAAAACACGTCTTGGCTATACATACATTGATGAATGGCGTCAATGGTTGGAATTTTTGTTGCGCCAAGATATTGCAGCTTTGACGATACATCTACGCACAAAAAAAGAGATGAGCAAAGTAGCAGCGCATTTTGAACTGATTTCCGAGATAAAAAAACTGCGAGATGATATAGCCCCTAACACTCTCCTGATTATCAATGGTGATGTCCGAGATTATGAGCATGGCATGGAGTTTGTCAATCGGCACCGTATCGATGGTGTGATGATAGGTCGCGGCGTGTTTGCTAATCCTTTTTGTTTTGAGAAACAGAAGGGTGATGGAAGAAGTATAAAAGATGAAAAAGCAAAACTTATCGCATTATTACAGTATCATTTGGATATATACGACAAATACCATGAACAAACCGGTCGGCCATTTGAGACCCTCAAACGTTTTTTCAAAATATATATCCGCGACTTTGAAGGTGCAAGCGATCTACGTATGAGACTGATGAATACCAAAACCACCGACGAAGTAAGAAGACTGCTTTGAAAGGCTGGCATTACGCAGCGATAGTATCAAACGTATATGATCGATACATGACGGGCTGGTCACCCGCAGTCAGCGTAGCACTCACTGCGCATGTTCTGATCAAGAAATCGGCATAGGCACGACGATAGGCAAGCATGCGGTCCATCCCTTGTTGCGCGGCGATATCAGCGACCAATTCGGCATACATTCGACCACGCCAAATATCTACGACAAACGCCTGGATATCAGCCGACAATCCTTTTGCTCTGAGCTTTTCGCGTAGCATCTCTTGGTCTAAAGTAGTCCCATCAACATCATTGAGCACAACTATATCTTCGAGATGTCCATCGGCAAGTTCTTTGACGATCGCTCCATCGCGCTCTATAAATTCCATCGTTTTCCGACCGGTTGCGCCATCAAAATATTGGCTATCAAGCGTGGCATATACCGAAAAAACGTCTTCAATTGCTGATTCATTTTCAACAAACTCATCACCATACAATATACTGAGCGTGCGCGTAATTTGTTCACGAAAATGTACAGCATTTTGTGTAATCTCGTCATAACGGTCAATTGCGCCACAGCCGCACTTTTCGCCATGAGCGCGGTTATCGGTGTGAGCTCCATACTGCAATCGTCTCTCACGTAACTGCTGTGATAAAAAAGCTCGATCGCTCATCACTGTCTGAGCTGACAATGGTGCACCCTCGACACTACGCCACATACTACTACTTGCGATGAGGCCGCCGCCAAATAGTTTTGCGCGCCGCAATGATTTCGAGTATTCTTTGACTTTTCCAGTCAAACTATCAATGACGCGAAAAACACGCTTTACGGGACGTCCATCGCCACAGCCATCATCATTTGCCTCACTGTCTACAGCGACAAATACTTCATCGTCATTTTTGACTATCTCCATAGCCTCATCTAATGACTCTCGCAGCAGCTCGCCATTTTTTAGTTGGCGCTGAACGCTGATACCTTCGGGATCACCATATCCTAGCCCCTGAGGTGCTATGATTTTAATTTTCACTTCTGAAGACGTGTCTTTTTCTGTAGCCATAGCGTAGGCTCCTTCATGTTCGATACTCATGCAAAATAACCGTTTATGTTGGTAAAAATATCTCTTTGTTATACACCCTTGCAGCCGTAGTGTAAAGGAATATATTATCGTTGGCGTCGGCGCAGCCCTGCGACTTTGAGACGGATCGCTGCACGATTTATGAGTGCTTCGGCCTCAGATATACTGACTGCATCCTTGGCACCTTTGCGCTGTTGACGAGCCCTCTCAAGCGCCGCTTCAGCTTCAGCCGCAGTGATCTCATCAGCATGATCAGCCTCATCAACAAGTATCTTTACGAGATTGTCTTGGATATGGACAGCACCACCCTTGATAGCGTATGCTTCCTGCTCGTCATCAGTATCATCGGCCTGGCGACGCACCATCAGAACGCCGGGCTTGGCTATGGTGATGAGTGGTTCATGATTGCTAAACACGCTGATATCGCCAGCAGCTGTCGGAATTTGTATCTCATAAACTTCTTCGGAGAGCTTGACGCCGCGGAGTGTGACGAGTTCCAGCTTCATGCTAGAGCACACCCTTCATATAAAATGCTGCTTCAGGTTTGTCATCATGTTTGCCATCGAGAATTTCACGAAAACCTTTGACTGTGTCTTCTAGTTTGACGTATTGACCAACATTACCAGTGAACTGCTCGGCTACGAAGAACGGCTGTGAGAAGAATCGCTGCATACGTCGAGCACGTGATACAGTGATCTTGTCTTCGTCAGATAGCTCCTCCATACCCATAATCGCAATGATGTCTTGAAGGTCTTTGTAGCGTTGCAATACTCGCTGGACTTCACGAGCAACCGTGTAGTGCTCCTCGCCAACAATTTCTGGGTCGAGAATTGTGGAGCTACTGTCGAGAGGATCAACCGCTGGGTAAATACCAATTTCTGTCAACGCACGGTTCAATACGATCGTACTATCGAGATGGGCAAATGTCGTTGCAGGCGCCGGATCGGTCAAGTCATCGGCTGGTACGTAGACAGCCTGGACAGAAGTGACTGAGCCTTTTTTAGTACTGGTAATTCGCTCTTGTAGCTGGCCCATCTCTTGTTGCAAGTTTGGCTGGTAGCCCACTGCGCTCGGCAGACGACCCAGCAGGGCAGATACCTCAGATCCCGCCTGAGTAAAACGAAAGATATTGTCGATAAACAACAGCACATCTTTGCCTTCGTCACGAAATGCCTCAGCCATCGTGAGGCCAGTGAGAGCGACGCGGAGACGAGCTCCTGGCGGTTCATTCATCTGGCCAAAGACCATCGATGTCTTGTCGAGCACGCCAGATTCAGCCATCTCGTGATAGAGATCATTTCCTTCACGAGTACGCTCACCAACGCCAGCAAAAACTGAGTTGCCTGAGTGAAACTTGGCGATGTTGTTGATCAATTCCTGGATAAGAACCGTCTTGCCGACACCAGCGCCACCAAACAAACCAACCTTACCACCTTTGGCAATCGGTGCGATAAGATCGATGACCTTGATACCTGTTTCGAGAATCTCGGTTTTGCCTGATTGCTCAGTCAGAGCAGGGGGTGATTTATGAATTGGAGCTGTGACAGCGTTTTTCGGTGCTTGTTTGCCGTCAATAGGCTCACCAGTGACGTTAAACATGCGTCCTTGGGTCGATTTACCAACCGGTACTGTGATAGGCGCACCTGTAGCTTCTACATCATCGCCTCGTTTGAGACCATCGGTGCTACTGAGTGCAATTGCTCGAACGCTTGTCTCACTAAGGTGTTGCGCCACTTCAAGTACAACTACTGCATCACCATTTTTAACATTTAAAGCATCATACATCGCTGGCAACAAGTCTTTGTCAAACTCGACATCGACAACGACACCGACGACTTGGATAATTTTTCCTGTATTTTTACTCATCATGTTCTCCTTGTTGTGATCTTGCTCTTTGATATGCTTTCACGATAGTATCTAATTCTTCTCGTCGCTCTGGTGTTATTTCCATCGTATCACCAGGCTCTTCCTTATCATGATGTATAGCGGCCTCAACTAATATTTTTTCCTTGTCGGATGACATCATGTTGCTACTCCAGCTAAACGATTGATTCTAACGAGTGCAATATAAGACGACAATGAAAAGCGCAGTGAGCTGCACGCTATGGTGCTGCACATGAGCATCGCAAGACGCCAACGTAGTAATGTACCGTTAGAAAAAATCGTCATTTCATCGCCTCCACACCAGCACTTATCTCCGATAGCTCCTGAGTAATGCTGGCCTGACGCACTTTGTTCATCTCAAGCGTTAATGCGTCGATGATATCAGTAGCATTGTCACTGGCATTTTTCATAGCAACACGGCGCATAGCATGTTCACTGGCAATACTATCAAGCATTAATTGAAACAGCTCCGATTCGAGCAATCGAACCGCCACGTAGTCGAGCACCTCAGTATATGTCGGCTCAAACGTCACGTCACGCGGCGGAAGACTAGACACATCATCAACTGACGCCGCCGTACCGGCAGGCAATAGGTTGGTATAAAGCGCCTGTTGAGTAAAGCTATTAACGAAACGTGTCGAAATAACATCGATAGAATCTGCTTCAATTTTATTGAACATATCAATTGCCGTCATCAATACTGTTCGCACATCATCTGGAGTAACACTATCACCGGCATCATAGACACCAAGCGCCTCAACATTGGATAGCTTACTGACAAACTGTGCTCCTTTTTTACCCACAGCGATTACCGTCGTACTGATACCATTGGCATCATCTTGATGAAGTTTTTGAGTCAACATCTTGAGGACATTTGCATTGTAGGCGCCAGCGAGACCGCGGTCGCTTGTGATGAGAATGATGACGCGGGATTTTATCTCACGCTCATGAAACATGGCATGTGTCTTGACGTCGGTCATATTGCTGAGCGTACGGAGAATATTCATCGCTTCTTCAGCAAAGCGCTGACTGGCGAGAGCCGTTTCTTGAGCACGTCGAAGCTTACTCGAAGCAACGAGTTCCATAGCTTTAGTGATCTGCTTATTGCTTTTCACTGAGCGAATACGTGATTTGATCTGTCGCGTGCTAGCCATATTTTACGTATCTTCTCTCTTCGATTTACCGATGTTCAAACTCAATGCCTTTGCACCCATTTTTGTGACGTACACTTTTGCGTCAGACCCTGGAATATCACGCTCTACACTTTTTTGCCTAACAGAGAGTTCATCTTCTCTACGAAATGGTATTCGATCGATTTTAGCCATTACTAGTCCTTGAATCCTTTCATGACACTGGTGGCGGCTTTTTCGATCAGTTTGACCGTCTTTTCATCAGGCTTGTCGCCTTTGTTGAGCTCACGCATTGCTTCTTTTTCATTTTCCCAGAGGTAGG
>CAZKIA010000036.1:0-4985 GCA_964552765.1 uncultured Candidatus Saccharibacteria bacterium | reverse complement strand
GACCCAGCGCTGGTACGTTCTGTCCATGTCGCGCCGGAGTCGGTAGAGGTATAGATGGAGCCACCAAAGCCAGCAACTACAGCTAATCTGGTACCGTCGGCACTGGAAGTAATTGAGCGCCAATCACGTGACCCAGCGCTGGTACGTTCTGTCCATGTCGCGCCGGAGTCGGTAGAGGTATAGATGGAGCCACTAAAGGCGACCGCAGCAAGCTTGGTGCCGTTGGAGCTGGAAGTAATTGAGCGCCAATCAGCCTGGTCTTGACCACTCATCTGCCCGATCCGTGCGTCATTAATACTCACTGTCTGGACACTGGCAGTACCCGCTAGAGTGACAGAGGTATTGACGGTATCAACATTCATGAGCGTTAGCGTACCGGTCGCATTCTGGATCTGTAAAGCCGTAGCTGAATCAGACGTCGGACGAATAATGGGAGTAGAGAGGCTGGTGGTCGCAGATAGAACTGAGGCAGTACCCGTCCCTGTTATATTATAATTCGCCGTTTGGGGTGAGCTTGAATTTTGGATGTAGTTAGCACTCCCTGAAGCCGCCGCAAAATCAGCCTCTGTCTTACCATTGAGCATGGCTGCATTAAACGCATATGCACTCGTCGCTAGTTTCTGTCGTGGGCCCATGGGTGACTCCCAGGTAGCACAGGAGGCAGTAGAACAGGTGGCAGTAGCAGGAGTAGCCATGGTGATCTCAAAATAGAGATCAGTGGTATTGAAGAGACTAGCGGGTAGTGGTGTGACTTGTCCGAGTTGGGTAGAAAAGAGACCATTGGTGACTTGGACACGACTTGCTACCTCCCTGGTTTCAGACCAGGAGGCGGTGCCTCCTGTTGGTGTGGTAAAGATACGGAACTGCATGTTGTAGAGACCATCGGGCATGATGATACCGGAGGCGTTAGTGAGACGACCTTGGAAGTTGAGGGTGGAGGGGGGAGCGGCATGGGTAGGGGCGGAAAAAACGGCTATCCCCCACCCAAGGAGCGCAATACTCATGACAATACCAGATAATGCCGCAATACCGCGTCGTGTGCGAAAGATAACACATAGTGTGTCAATAATGGTAATCATGGTGGTTTTTAATTTTTGTTTTTCTCTTTAGATGAGAAGCAACACCTCTATAATACCCCTGTCGTAAATAAAACTCAAGCTTTTTTTGGCAAAATATATTACAATAACACTCAAGGTTATTATGTAACGATAAGTGAGGGATGTATGGATCTACGATCACAACAGCGAGTGCACGCACAGCCTCGACCAGATGCTACTGCGGCCGCTCTGCCAACTCGGCCAGCTGTAGAAGCACAGCCAAAGCGACCAATACCAAAGATTAAACGATCAGCGCTCTACGGTGTTGCGGCAATCCTCGCCGTCGGGGTACTCGGCCTTGCCGTCAAAGGAGCGATGAGCTTTACTGGCGGATCAGGTGTTCTTGGTGCCGCTACTTCAACACCATCGGTATCGACCGGTAAGTATCAAGCACTGTTCTTGACGAATGGCCAGGTCTACTTCGGTAAGATCGTAGGTATGAGTGCAGACACCGTTACAATGCGTGACATCTACTATCTACAGCAAGGTGTTCAGGATCAAGAGAAAAAAGAACAGTCCGCAAATACACAGCTTCAGCTTACTAAGCTCGGTAAAGAGCTTCATGGCCCTGAAGATGTCATGTATGTCGAGCGTAGCCAAGTGCTGTTCTGGGAAAACCTGAAAGATGACAGCCAGGTTGTTAAAAACATCAAGCTCGAGAAAGAACAAAGTAAGAACTAAGCCTGACCGCTTGCCTCTTCCCGAAAACACACCCGATAGTAATGGGTGTGTTTTTCTCTGTTGAGCATGGGTTTTCCCTACTTTTCCACGGGGTAAAATCTATATTATGCATAAACGGTATATCATAGGATGGATAATATGAAGCATAAGCGTCTATTGACTTAAAACTCATCGTATGCTACTATATACGCATGGCTACCACCAATACCCACAGTACAGGTATCCATACACATAAATCAGAACTCGAAAAGTTCACACTTTTCTACGAATCTGTCCCTCTTGAGAAGACACCTCGTAGTAAACGTGCGGTCGAGCGTAAGCGCTAGGCCACCTGTACAGAAACAATCCCTACTCATACTAGGGGTTGTTTTTTAGTTTCCACGTTTTCTTACGTGTTATCCACTAGCATTATTAATAGAGATATGACAATATATAGTCATGGTATGCATTTATTGTCATCATCCTGATACGCGCGTAACTAATTCTCGTACGAGCCGCCAAAGTCCCAGAGTCTGGCGGCGACGCTCGTGCCCGCAGTGCCATGCGGTCATGACGACGTATGAAACGCCTGCCGAGCAAGAAATGCCACGAGTTCAAAGTGGCCGCCAGTCGAGACCATTTAGTACCTGGCGACTTATGAGTTCTCTATATAAAGCGCTACCAGAGGATAAAACCACCAGATCCGATAGCGCTCATGCTCTTGCCGAAACCATTCGTACGAAAATTATGCGCGACAATCCCACTATCTTAACGCCAGCGCATATCGCTATCGTAACTCACGAGACTCTGACCGCCTACAACAAAAAATCTGCGATCTACTACGCTCTCAAGCACGACATATTATCGATCTCGTACTAGCGGACACGACGTCCGTCATCTTTAACGACGGCTTTGTCAGTGACATCAAATACTTCAAAGTAGCGACCAAAGAGAAGTCGTGTCTGCGACACGAGTGCGGCGGCAGATCCATAGATAACACTCGTAAATGGCATCAGTACCCACTGTAGTAGCAGCCAGATGTTACGATGACGCTTGTACCGCTCAGGACGTGGTGGTAGCATTCTAAATGCTACAAAGATCGAGACAAAAAGTCCTATCATCGCGAGCTGCTGGATGCGACTAACAATCTCTGGCAGTTGATGCGCTGCTACACTACGCGCAGCATCGGCATTGATGAGAAGCGGCCCAAAGGCACCAAACATAATGATGATCGCCGATGATGCCCAGCTAATGTGCCCTTCGAGAAGGCGAACAAATTTGGCAATGCCGTCCCAAAACGGCACAGTACGATCACGGCGCAAAAACCGCGTTGCCACATAGGCTACGTCTGAGGCACCGTAGGCCCAGCGTCGGACTTGCTTGAACTGTTCTATCAATGTCTTTTTATACGTATCGGACAAGACAGCATCTTGGTAGATCGGGATATAGAGCGGCACAACGCTGTAGTTGCCATCATAGCGGAAATAACTGCGCCAAAACTGATGACCATCCTCGACAATTGTGCGCACACTCCAAAAGTCCATGTCGATCAGTGCGGCCATACTTTGCGAATGCGAGGCAAAATTGCGCAACATATGCGGCCGCTGGCTCACGACGATATTCCA
Organism: uncultured Candidatus Saccharibacteria bacterium; assembly: GCA_964552765.1. Lineage (GTDB taxonomy): Bacteria > Patescibacteriota > Saccharimonadia > Saccharimonadales > Saccharimonadaceae > JAPUDQ01. The sequence continues at coordinate 1,603 of CAZKIA010000036.1, read as the reverse complement.
AAACGAATTTCCTGTCGCGACAACACGCATTGGTGCCGGTACGTCCCAGATGTTATTCAAAAACAGCGTCAATGGCTGAAACGACACATGGCGTGGATCGGGGTGAATAATATACTCATAGGTCAGATAAGCAAAATAACTTCGATGTGGTCGGTTGTCGCTATCAAGCGTCGTCACGATGACATTTTCAGGATCAATCCCCTTTGCCTCAACCAGGCGCTGCAGTTCATGTCCTGCATACGTGATATTAGGCCCCTTGCCTTTGACTTCGTGCGGGATATCACTCGGATGCTCGACAATCATCATATCGAGGAATCGATCACGATAGGTAGCAAGCAGGTACTCACATGCACCTTTGGCCTGCGCCCCATCACGCCCCTCATAGCCAATAACGAGAATGAGCCTCTTCGTATCGTAATCGCTATCGATGATAGCTTTGACGGTTGGCTCAAGAATATCGATGGTTTCATTGTACGTAGCGATAATTACTGCATTGATAATATCTGACGGTTTCTTATGATTAAGGGTTTTTACCAGTTGCTCGAGATTGCGACGATGGTATTTATTACTCGGGCCCTCTTCGAGCGCTGCAGTGGGGTTTTCGAGGTCATTCAGTCTGCTCAGCCAGTCAATACGCTGGGCGCGTTGCAAGGTATTGTAGCCCTGTACAGTGCGGATCGCCATAGCGATTGATTTGAGAAAATACGAAATGATATACACGATGATAAATATCGCCGCCCACAGTGGATTAAAGATACTGAGGATAAATGGCGCGAGAATCATAGAAAAACTCAGTAGCGCGGGCAGCATCTCAAAGAACCGATAGAGGGGCTTGCGTTTGCCGACTGGTATCTCGATGTCTGTCATATTACTGAATGAGTGACACAACCCTAACGATCACAAAGAAAAAGACCGCCCCGATAAGGAGAACGAGACTCCCAAGATAGGCGTAGCCAAGCGCAAACTGTCGGCCTTTGATCTGATAGAGTTTGGCACTCAAGAGCGTATGCGAGGCAGCCGTGATGATCGCAAATAGGACATAGCCCAGCAATTGGTACCACTGGCCAAGCGTGTAGAGCTTGGTATCAAAGCGTGAGTAGCTAACAGGAACGCGAAGTTCGCTCGGACGTACATAGATAGCAGCAATAATGACGATAATCACTGTCAGCACACCCATTAGTAGCAACGACAGAAGGTATCCCCTATCAGAGAGTAGCTTGCGTAATTGAAGCTGCTTGATCATTGTGACTTATTATACCTCATATATTGTCGATCAGACATGGTGCGGGTAGAGAGAGTCGAACTCTCGTTTCTACCTTGGGAAGGTAGCATAATAGCCGTTATACGATACCCGCTTATTTTGCTTCGGCAAAATAAGTATTTAACAGTTTACATGTATCATTTATCAGGGGTTGAGCGGCTCTGCCGCAAAATAATTCTACAAAAACTCTTTTTGTAGACAAACCATGAAACCTGATACCTGCTACCTGATAAATGCTTTGCTCCCAGCAAAGCCTGGAGCCGTTGACAGGGATTGAACCTGCGACCTGCTCGTTACGAGTGAGCTGCTCTACCAACTGAGCTACATTGGCACGGTGATTAT
>CAZKIA010000035.1:0-5041 GCA_964552765.1 uncultured Candidatus Saccharibacteria bacterium | reverse complement strand
AGTATATCAGTCCAATTGGGTAACCCTTGAGTATGCTATCGATCACCGCGACGTCCTTTACACCATCGCCATAGATGTATCGGCGCTGATACTCTGGCTGTATAACAAGTTTGCCACTCAGTCCGTAAAGGCCTTTTTCATCAAGCTCATTGTATTCAAACCCCTCTACGACATTGGCGACAGTCACGCCATGCTCGGTATCGGAATGCTCACGGTTTACCCAAAGTGTAGTTTTCATGTGGTTGCCTTTCTATGCTTGATAAATATTCTCTTATATACTGCTTGAACAGGATAACCGACATCAAAATACGTACCTTGACCAAAAGTATCGCGTTTTATCACGCACCCCATCGTACCAGTCTGCGATTTCATACGCTGTCCATTTACAACCTTTTCTTTCATGGAATACTTTTTGGTTGCTGGAGTGCCATCATAGGCATCACTACCTATAATCTCAAACTGCTCTGGTGAATATTTATCGAGAAAACTAATCGGTACTCCCATCACGCCATCAAAATCACTCGGAATAGCATTAGTAAATGACACTTCTATCGCATCATAATTATCGTAGTGGTCATATCCAGTTTTTCCAGCCAGTTTTTTATTAAATTTAAGGTTATCCGCTGTTGTCATGAGTTGTAGTGACTGATGACGACGACCATGGTCTAGATTCGTAAACCATCGTACGCCCATAACACGCTGAAAGTATTTGCCCTGCCTAATCTCTCCAGTAAATCGATTCATATCTATAACCGTCTCCGGCACTTCAAATTCCCGGTCACCACTCGTGATACTCGGGCCTAACCATAATTTGTTATGCATTATTAACGGAAACACTTCTTTATACGTTATTGCATTCATATTGCCGATGATCAGGAATTTCTTGTTGTAATCAAACAACTGTTTTATATACTCCCGAAACAGACTAAACGGCGGATTCGTCACGACAATGTCGCTCTCTTTGAGCAGCTCAATGCATTCCTGGCTGCGAAAGTCACCATCACCCTCGAGTGGTGTCCATTCATTGTGCTTGTTGTCTTTGAGTTGACGAGCAACGTCTTCGAGGTTGAATTGTCCATCATTGTCATAGTCACCAACGTCAGTGATGATGAACTTGTTGGCAGTTTGTTTGGGGCGGCCTTTGGATGGTTCGAGTAGCTTGTCATCACCCATACCGATAAGTGCCAGTTGGGTATTAGCAACCGGGCTTGGTTTGTAACTGGTCGTAATGAGCTTCTTGAGGCCAAGGCGTTTAAAGTTCAGTACAAAGTATTTGAAGAAATTACTTTCGTAGGGGTCGTCACAGTTGCAGTAGACCACTTGCCCGCGAAAGGTATCGGGATCGTACATCAGGTAGGCACCGATCTCTTTTTGGATGTCTGGGAACTGGGTGTAGAATTCGTCGTTTTTGGCGGATTTTGCCTTGGTGAGGTTGCTGTTGGCCATGTGTCTATCATACAGTTACCGTCTCTGATAATCCACTGAATACTATATTCCCGAGAATTGAAATACCCTCGCATGGTGCGAAAGGGTATCTCGTAGAGTAATCCTTTCTATGCGAGGGGATGGATGGGTGATGGGTCAGCGACCCTCTTTGCGGCGCTTGTCGCTCCGCAGGATTCGCTCTGCCTCACGACGGTTGCGGTCACCGACTGCGGTGCCGGGGCAGTTGCACATCGAGAGAGGGTACCCACACTTGGGGCAATCCTTCTCGGATTTGGGCTGGCGAGATGCCATTTGATCACCTCCAATCGTATATATTATAGCGTAGTATGTAGTATTTGTCAATGTTCGGCTGAGAGGCTACTGGGGTCAGTTGGCACTATAAATTCACGTACAAACAAATCTTCGTAGCGCTGAATATATGACTCATAAAAGAGTGGGCTATCCTCTGAAGCGTCGATAAATGCCTTGGCTTTGGCGCACGCCATTGCATAGGCCGACATGGGGTCAAAGCTGTATTCTGGCAAGGCAAAGTCTGTCTCGATGACGGACTCCATGAGGTAGTGCCCAGCAGCACGAAGCGGACACATGAGGCTATGAGCGCACTCGTGATTGCCCGTAGCAATCGGTTCACTCATACATGGAGCACCATGTGTCTCCTTCGTATAGGTGCGGATAGCGACATAGGCGTCTTTGTATTCTCTCTCGATTTGCTGGGGTGATGTCGTCAGTTCGCGCAGTGACCCGAGGGCAGTAAATGGGAGTAATAGTAGTTGCTCCTGGGCTTCACGATCATCAGTGTTTGGTAGCAGGCTCCTCAGTATATCGTCGCTCGGGGATTGCCCAGTCACCTCAACGTATAAACGATCAATTGCGGTGATAAGCCCCGCTTGCTGATATCCAGTCCAGTACAGGTCGCTATAATAGCGCTTTATCGGGCTAAGACTAGAAGGGACTGGCTCGTATTCTTGCTGTGACATAGCCATACAGTACAATAATATTAGGTAATAGGCAATTATTGTGGTATAATTTGCACTAATTAACCGATACGGGAGCGACATACTAGTATGGCAGGCGACGAATTTGAACGATGGAGAGACATCGACCCCTACGAAGCATCCGATGATGTAATCGTGGAGGCTATCAGTGAAGAAAACGCTGTACGTCGACGTATACCCGAAGCAATACAAGACATGGAATCAATCGCTGTACTGCTCAGACTCACCGAAGAGTCACTCGATGAAGGTACGGCTATCGATCCATCTGCTGTCGATACACTACGGGAACTTTTTGATAAATACCGTCATGAGGGTAATGCAATTTGCACTGCGCTCTACCGCGTCATTGAACTAAGACCTCTCGCCAATAGTGCCGCGGGCATTGATGATATCGCGTAGTTAAATCCTGTAAAGCGTCGTATACTTATAGGTATGACCGACAAAGACTTTGAGAAATTATCTAGATATCTCGATTCTCGTTTTGAGACACAAGATCTAAAAATTACTGAAGCAATCAGAGCCTCAGAAGACCGTATGAATATTCGCTTTGATGATGTAATAGGCGCTATCGATGACATCAGAACTGACCAAGCGGCCAAACAATCCCAACTCAACCGACACGAAGATTGGATAGTGAAGGCCGACAAAAATCTCAAGCTTGGCTACGAGTCATAAATCTGCTATAATTGACCACTGTTACGCACAGTGCGACTATCGTCGCAGTAGGTAGTGATTCGTAAATAGTAGTTAGCCCGCTTCACGCTACTACAAAAAAGATTTACCATTTACTATTTACCATTTACTAAATTTTCGGAGAAAATCACAGCTATGGCTAAAAAAATCATCGGTAACCTCAAATTTCGTGTCCCTGGTGGACGCGCAACTGCAGGGCCTCCAGTCGGCTCAACTCTGGGTCAATGGGGCCTCAACATGATGGATTTTATCAATCCATTTAACGACGCAACCAAAGAATACAACGGCAAAGACGTCATCGTACACTTAAAAGTCTACGAAGACCGTACGTTTACCTGGGTATGCTTGGGCCAGCCAGTCGATGAACTGATCAAAGAAAAAACTGGCATCAAAAAAGGCTCTGGCAAACCACACAGCGACAAAGTGGGCAAGATTACCCGCAAGCAGCTCGAAGAAATCGCCGAAATCAAGATGAAACAGCTCAACGCCAACGACCTAGAGGCCGCGGTAAAAGTTGTCGCCGGAAGCGCCCGCAGTATGGGTGTAACTGTCGAGGGATAGGCTCCATGGATAGTATAGCTGGTGAGACAGTGTCGCTTCTTAAGTACCTAGACAACGAATACCACAGGACAAAGAACGATCATGCCGATATCGTCAAATCACCCGACCACTCATCGGCGGGGTGTACCGAGAGAAGCAGGCGAATCATGGCACAAAAAGCCCTGGTACTGGAGGCAAGGTGTCTTCGCGACAAAATGTTTGCGTCTCACCCCCGAGCAGCACAAGAATACTTCAGCCAAGAGACAGATGAGATATTAGACGGATTACCATTTACTGATTAATTTAAAATAACTGTGGGAGACATAAAGTCGCTCGTACCACGAAAGGAACTACTATGGCCAAGAAAGCCGAGTTACTCGAACAAGCACACAAACTAAAGCTCGACGTGAGTGAGAAAAACACCATCGCCGAGATCGAAGCAGCGTTAGCTGCAGAGACTGACAAGCCACAAGATAGCAAGACTGAGAAGCCAGAGGACAAAGATGTCATTGCCCAGCGCAAAGCCGACGTCGCCAAGAGTGGCAAACGAAGTGAAAAAGCAGCCCTAGAGGCCGAAGCCAAAGCCGAAAAAGAAGCCCGCAAAGAAGCAGGCGACACCACTCCTCAGTCCGAGGAAGCGATTGCACACAGCAAGCGCGGCCCTGAACCAAAAGTTCGTCCGCACCACGAGCGCAAAGGCAAAAAATACCGTGAAGCATTTGCGCGTATTGAGGCTGGCAAAGTATACGCGCTCGCCGAAGCGCTGAAGCTCGCTGTCGAGACAAATCCTGCCAAATTTGACGCTAGCGTCGAAGTCCATGTCGTACTAGGTGTTGACCCGCGACAAGCTGACCAAAACATCCGTACGACAGTAGCTCTACCTCACGGTACAGGCAAAAAAGTCCGCGTGGCAGCATTTGTCCCAAGTGACGAAGCCGACGCTGCTACCAAAGCTGGTGCTGATGTAGCTGGTGAAGACGCGGTGATGGCACTCCTTGACAAAGAAAAGCTTGATTTTGACATCCTGGTATCGACCCCGCAACTCATGCCAAAGCTCGGTAAGTACGCTCGTCTCCTTGGGCCACGCGGCATGATGCCAAACCCCAAGAGTGGTACGGTAAGCACCAACGCAGCCCAGGCGATCAAAGAAGCTAAAGGTGGCAAAGTAGAGTACCGTGTCGACAAACAAGCGATTGTACACCTGAGCATCGGTAAGGTCAGCTTTGGCGACGCCAAGCTAAATGACAACGCAAAAGCATTCTTCGCAAGTCTTCACTCAGTGAAGCCATCGTCGATCAAAGGCACCTATATCCAGTCTGTTCATGTTTCTACAACAATGGGCCCTGGTATTAAGGTAGAAAACGTAG
>CAZKIA010000034.1:0-5189 GCA_964552765.1 uncultured Candidatus Saccharibacteria bacterium | reverse complement strand
GTGATTGATCTTGGTGTCACCTCAGACTTTGTCAGTCAACTCCTGTTGGAGCGCGGTGCTACGAGTGTAAAACTGGCTGTTTTGGCATCAAAAAGCGTACCTTCGCGCACATCACAGGCTGACTACGTGGGCTTCGAGGCTGGTGACAAATGGCTCGTCGGCATGGGGCTCGACGATGCCAAGAGCGGCAATGAGTACTACCGTTGGCTCGATGAGATTTGGGAGATAAAGCACTAATCGTGCACGCTATAATAGCAGATATGAATATGGATAAAAGACGAGTGAACGTACGAGCGCTGATCTATAACGATGGTAAAATTTTGGCGGTCAAACACAAATCAGAAACTGGCGAAGAGCCCGCCTACTGGGCAGTGCCCGGTGGTGGACTTGATCCATTTGAATCACTGGAAGAGGGTGTTGCACGAGAAGTATACGAAGAGCTTGGCATAAAAGCGCAGGTCGGTAGGCTGCTGTTTGTGCAGCAATTTAAATCAACAAGACCAGCTCGCGATGAAGAGCTCGAATTTATCTTCCTCATTGAGAATGCAGACGACTTTCTCGATATTGATCTATCAAAATCCACACACGGAGAAGCAGAGCTGGCGCGCTGCGAATTCATTGACCCGCAGACCGAGACCGTACTGCCGTCCCTCCTGTCAAAGCTAGATATGAAGAGCTACTCTGAGCGCATACATCCGGTTTTTTTCTATGCAGCGCTTGATTAACAAGAGTCGCTGACCGTAGTATACTTATGCTTGAAATGTCGAATATTATTCTGATTACAAGCAACAGAGAGCAGGTGGACATGCTAAAGAGCCTACTTGATCAGATGTCGCACGCCGTCACAGTCCTCACATCCACCGATGACGTGCTCGGCATTGAACCCGCATCATTTCCTGCAGTGGTAGTTATTGACACGAGCACAAACCCAGAAACATTGCTCACACCCCTATTAGCCTTACTCTCAATGTCTACTCTGTATCAGATAGGTGTTGTCGAGGTCTCCGCAAATCTTGGACAGCAGACTCTGCAACAGATTAGCTCTCGATTTGCAAAAATAAATAAACGAAGCGCTCGGCTTAGTGATCTCATGAGTGCAATCAGCCTAATCAACGATGCGCTATCGCCTTCAAACAACATTTCAAGAGCAAGCCTTCCACCCAGTCAACTCAAACACACCATCCAACCAATCACCATCCAGACCGATTCACCCAATCCTATAATCGAACTCCTCAACAAAGAGCTATCTGATGAAGTTAGTGTGAAAAATTGACTACTTTTGTATTGACTGCCGTTATCCTTATGCTTATAATCATCCTTGTCAACACTTAATAAGGAGATCAGAGTCATGGCACAACCAGCTGGCAACGTCAAGATCAAGACCAAAAAATATACACCTCCTAGGCGCAAGCGTATCAATAGAGGCCTATTCTAGGCATAGAATAGGCGCAGTCATAGCCTCGATGATCATTTTTATCGTCGAGGCTATTTTATATTACAGCGCATCGTAATCCCTATTCGGCTTGGACGGTGCCGAGCTGTATGGGATCAGTTGCCCATCTTTCAAAAGTAAGACGTTGCTGAAGTGCTGAATCACATTCTGGTCGTGCGTAACGATAATAACCGTACGATTTGCGTAGTACTTCGCAATGTTACCCAAAAATATATCAGACGACTTCCGATCAAGCGCCGAGGTAGGCTCATCCATAATGATGACGGGAGCCTGACGATAACTAGCGCGTGCAATTGAGATGCGCTGCTTTTGTCCACCACTCAAACGATCGTCATCAATACTTGTGTCGTACTTATCTGGCAGTCTGTCGATAAATTCATTGGAGTTTGAGATGTCAGCTGCCGACATGACATGGAGCAACGAAAACTCCCTTTCTGGGTCTGATATAGTGATGTTCTCACTCACTGTGCCGTCAAATAACTCTGGCTGCTGATTGACAACAGCAACTCGCGAGCGCAGATAGTCAATATCATACTCCCTCACGTCGACTCCATCAATTGTCACCTTACCAGCTGTAGGACTGATGAACCGTTGTATCATGCTGAGCAATGTCGACTTACCTTCTCCGCTTGGTCCAGTAATAACATAGACATTTCCAGGGGAAAACTCAATTGAAATGTTCTTTGCAATTTCATGTCCATCGCGAACATAGCTTACGTTATGGTACGCAACGACACCAGTCGGGTTTGTATCCACCACTGCCCCCTCAGTCAAACGGAGCTCATCTGACGAATCAATCACAGTCCGAGCCTGACGCAAGCTCACTGACTGTTCACGCATGCTTCCGATTGCGCTTGCAAGCGTTACGACAGGATCGCTTATTGAGCTGACATAGCTAATAAATAGCAGCAGCATGCCAAACGTCATCGATCCAGAGAGCACTAAATGGCCACCCACTAATATGACTGACCCCATCGCGAACAGGATAATAGTCTCTGTCGACATCGAATAGCCCTGGTTGACAAACAATGCCCTCATTCCAGTTCGGTTCGATATAGTGATAAGAGCGTTTAATGCGCCTGTACGCCTCGCCTCGAGCCCAAACTCCTGAACCGTCCTCACCTTTTCGAGCGATTCGCCCACGTAGTTATAGACGCTCGATTCTGCATCTTGATACATAACTGCACGCTGCTCAATTCGCTTGCCAAAAAACTGTACGATACCTACCAGTACTGGCACAACAGCCATCACTAAAACTGTCATGCGCCAGTCAACCATCAATAGAACAACGCCGATAGAGGCAATAGTAATCACACATTGCAAAATAACACTGTAATTGCCAAAGATATACTCAGACATCAAACGACTTTGCGTCGTGATTCGGTAGAGATATTCACCATTTTGCTCACGCTTTGTGCTATTGTATGGTATCCTAACCGCCGCCTCTGCCACTTCGCTCATACTAACCATGTCAACTATTTGCGATAGTCGTAGTTCAATAATTGCACGTAAGCTGCTGAAAGCATTGGATAGAATAATCACACCAAGGTATGCAGCGACGGTATACAGAAGTAGCTGCTCCTTGCTAGCATTCAACGTGACGCCAAGCATAGTAGGCCCTGCGGCATCAGTTAGTACGTGATCAGCAAGAAACGTCAGCGGTATAGGTGTTATAAGAGTAAATCCAACGCTAACAATTGACATGATGCTAAGTGCGATGAATATCCACCAGTATCTGGTAGCAAATCGTCTCACCCATCTCTTGTATGTAGCAGTTTTTTCCATAATACTCGTACATAGTATATCACCCCTAACCTCATGCATTATTACTGTACGATATAATGTCAGAAGCGACATGTATGATGATTTGGCACGATATAATAATATCTATCTCCAGGCGGGTGAACTTAGCTATACATTTGGCAACCCACAACAAGTTGTCGAATGTGCAAGCACAATCAAGCTTCCCATATTGCTCATGACATGTGAAAAAAACCAACATGATAATGACCAGCTAGGCTTGATGCTTCAACGAAAGCCTCACCACACATCAAATGGATCAGGCGTTTTAGCATGGATTGATGAGCCAAATGCACTCTATACTGTTCGTATGCTTTGCTACTATATGATGGTGTACAGCGATTGCCTTGCTACCAATATCCTCATTGAATACATTGGCGGAAAGTCAGCGATTAATTACTGGCTTAAGCAGCATCATTTGAGCACGAAGCTCAGCATGAAGTACATCAATTTCGATACGTCAAACACTTCTTTTCAATCTGTAGGTAAAACAACCGCGCATGATCTGCAGACTCTTGCAAACATGGTGCTTACAAACGACCTTGCCGCACCCTATCAACGACTTATTCAGGTATGCACCTCTAAGCTTGAATCCTCGTGGGTAGGCGAAAAGCACTACCACCGGCTACCTGGTGTCCACGCAAAAACTGGGTCAATGATTAATCATGGTGCCCGAGGGCAAACGGTCATCAATATGTCTGGCTATTTCACGACACAATCAGGTAAGTCCATAACATTTGGACTAACTGCCGGCGGGAAAGGTGCGAGCAAACAGTCTGCCTCGCGCCTAAAAAACCATATCCTCGACCAATTCATTGATATTGCCGACAAAGCAGCAGGAGGGCTCTAGGTGGACACTCTCTTGCCCGTGCCACTATTCGCACTCATCGGCATCCTTATCGCCTACTACGTATCAATTATCGTCTACGTTCTTGCAATCCAGATGCATTTATCTGTGACTCGCATTACGAGCAAACTGCCTATTACCGACTCCACAAGCTGGGCCTCCGCCTTGCTACAGTTCATACTCGCTATATCTTTAGCGCACATCACAACAAGTAGTAATGTTATCATTCTTGTTTTGCTTTCGTGCCTTGCTTCACTATTCATTGTTGCCGTATTTGAGCTCTGGACCATGCTGTCGCCTCCTATGATCATATTGCAGATGGTAGGTATCGCCTTTCCTGCCGTTGCGCCAGGACCAGTGGGCATCATCGGTGCAATCATAGCGCTCAGTCTGTCGATTACGCCCGAACCAGCACGCATCCATACTGCACGTTACGATAAACTAGTCGCAAAGCTTGTAGATAGATACTCGCGTCGCTATCAGCCTCTGCTAAAAAAAGAATCTGTGATTGTCGGTGAAATCACTATTGCGATTATCGTTACAGAAGTCCTTAGCCGTCCAGTAGTGTTCAGGCAATTAGAGCGTATAGCGAAGCGTACCTTTATGCGTGAAAAAATGATGAGCACTGGCATTATGCAGGTCACCTCAAGCAAAGCACTGTCTGACGACGAAAGTGTTGAAAAAGGAATAGCACTTGTTCACGAGCTACGTCAGCAAGCCATGAAAGCTGGTATTACCAATCCTAAAGATCTCGTTTACGAAATTACCAAAGAGTATAACGGAAGCAAATGGTATGCAAACTACCTCATGCCGATATATGAGTATATTCATAGCGGTCGCTTTCCACGCTAAGCATCTTATGCAAAGATACATTCAATCACCTCATCGCCGCGGTGCAAGAGATTACTGCTCTCTTACACTTTAGGCGATTATCCCTTGGCACACTATTTCAAGTTCTGGTCAGGAAATAACCTGCCAGAAGACGGTGCGGCTACGGTAAGACACGTAACAGGCTCTTGTGCAACCGCTCGATACGACCTCCTGGCGAGATATGCTCTCGAAGCTGCGCACGCGATAGCTTGCTTTCAG
>CAZKIA010000033.1:0-5220 GCA_964552765.1 uncultured Candidatus Saccharibacteria bacterium | reverse complement strand
AGCGGAGACACGCTCGATCTCGATCTGGAGCGTCACCCTCTACTTACCCCGGGCCGCGTATGAGATGGTCCGGGGTTAAAAAATCAGCGATGGCGTCACTTCGCTCCTCAGTTCACAAAGGGTCGAGAGCGAGCTCTCGCGTTCCTTTGCTCACTACGCTGAACCCACGACTTACGCCAGCAATTGCTGGCGTGTCGTGAGAGCAAATCCTACCTAATACATCCCAAGTAAAATACCGTAGCTAGCTACGGTATTTTACTTGGGGCGAACGATGGGGCTTGAACCCACGACCTCCGGATCCACAGACCAGCGCTCTAACCAACTGAGCTACGTCCGCCATATCAATCAAGCACGTGTAATTGTATCAAACAGAGGCGGGTTTGTCATCACGTTAGATATGTTTTTGACAATGCTCGTGCTTGTCGTTACAATAATGATGTTAATCGCCTTCTTAGGAAAAATGAGAGATAAACATTAGGTGTTAAGAAAATGAAGTATCACTACAAAAACGGAATAATTGATCGTCAGAAATCAAGCAAGCTGTTACTAGTTATCCCATTCATTGGTATTATTGGTGGTTCGTATTTGCTTCTCAACACGATTGCTCCGTCGCTCCCTTCGTCGCTCTCGACAGAAGTCGCCGCTGTGACAAAAACGCTCAAGCAACGACAGCCAAGTCTCGATAAGAATCGTCTGTACGTACCAAAGATTGGTGTCGATGTTGAGATTGTTGTCGGCGTAAATGACAAGACGCTCGAAGGTGGCGCATGGCATCGCGTCCCGCAAAATGGTGACCCAGTCAAAGGAGGCAATTTTGTCCTTGCGGCTCACCGCTTTAACCTGGGATTAACGCCCGATCAAACACGGGCAAAATCCCCGTTTTATCACATAGAAAAGCTTGAATCCGGCGATCAAATATTTGTCGATTATCAGGGTACTCGTTATGTTTATGGTGTCACGAAACGCTATAAAGTAGCGGCGACTGAGGTGTCAATCGAGAGTGCATCAACTGATCCAAAATTGACGATGTACTCGTGTGACCTGCGCGGGCCAGATGCTGGTCGAGAAGTTATCGAAGCACACCCAATCGGCACCGTTGCCTGGACAGAGACTGGCCCAAAGATTAAAGCATCTACACCCTAGCCTACAGACTTATCAGCGGTCGTATATCAGCGCCAATCGTATTAAGGCGTGAGGCGAGCTGTTCATAGCCGCGATCCATCTGGTAGACATTGCGGAGGATAGATGTACCTGGTGTGGCAAGCATTGCCAGTAGTATGACGACGGTTGGACGTAGAGCGGGCGGGGCAACCATCTCAGTGGGTCGCCATTTGGTCGGGCCATAGATATAAACACGGTGAGGATCAAGTAATTCAACACGTGCATTGAGGTCGGTTAAGTCAGTGAAGTAGATCGCGCGATTTTCATAACTCCAGTCATGGACGAGCGTACGGCCTTTTGCGACGGTGGCGATAAGTCCCATAAAGGGTAGATTATCCATATTTATTCCAGGAAACGGCAGGGCATGCATCTTGTCTTTAGGGGCAGTAAGCGTTGATGGCTTAATAGTGATATCCACCAGCCGAGTATGTTGGTTGCGTGCTGCATACTCTTGAGATGTCGTATAGACAAGACCCATGCCAGCAAGGGTTGCGAGCTCAAGCTCAAGAAACTCAATCGGTGCTCGTTTAATAGTTAATTCAGAGTGCGTTACGATAGCGGCGGCGATGAAGCTCATGGCTTCGATTGGATCTTCAGACGGAGAATAATCGATGTTTTTCTTAATGGTCTTAAGACCACGTACGCGCAGGATGGTTGTACCGATACCTTCTATCTTTACCCCCAATTTTTGCAAAAAGAAACAAATATCTTGCACCATGTAGTTGGGGCTAGCATTGCGTATAATGATATCACCGTCATATAGTGCTGCTGCCATCAAGAGATTTTCGGTCACAGTATCGCCTCGTTCGGTCAGGACAATCGTACCGTTCGGAGAGGTTTTTTTGACCGTAGCCTGATAATATTCAGACTCAGCTTCGACGCTGAGGCCAAAATGCTTGAGTCCATCGAGGTGTGGCTCCACAGTACGCGTACCAAGGCTACATCCACCAGCATAGGGCAAACGGAATGATTTGTGTTGATGAAGTAGTGGCCCGAGGAACATGATAACTGTACGGGTTTTCTTGGCTGCTTCGACATCCATATTCTCAAGCCTCAGTCGCGTAGGAGGAGTAATGATGAGGTCGTTTTCTGGCTCGATCCAGCGAGTTTTAACTCCGATGCTATTAAGCACCTCGATGATGCGATTAACCTCTTCGATACGAGCCACGCGACGAAGAGTTGTCGTGCCTTTATTGAGCAGCGCCGCGCAGAGCAAGGCGACAGCCGCATTTTTACTTGTTTTCACTTCGATCTCACCGTGAAGTTTGCGACCACCGTGGATCTCTAGGTTATTGCCCGTTGTATTGAGCGATACGATGTCGCTACTCAGTACTTCGCCGATTCGCGCTAGCATCTCAAGTGAGACATTTTGGCCACCATTTTCGATACGGTTTACTGCACTTTGGCTGGTGCCAAGAGAGGTTGCAAATTCGTGCTGTGTCATACCACGCTCAGTGCGAGTTTGTCGAATGAGCGCCCCGATTCGTTTTTTGTAATCACTCATGTCTACAACATATATCATCTATGATATATCGTCAAGTACAGATGTCAGTGATATACTATAGCTATGATCTAATACGCGCAACGCCTCAAATGGTATAAAATTATTACAAAGGAGATACCTATGCAAGATGTTGCCGTACAAACACTTATCCAGCAAGAAAAACAGCGCCAGGCTGAGGGGCTTGAGCTCATCCCTTCAGAAAACTATGTCTCGCGTGATGTGCTCACTGCTCTCGGTAGCGAATTGACGAATAAATATTCTGAAGGCTATCCTGGCAAACGGTATTATGGCGGTCAGGAGTTTACTGATGCAATCGAACAGCTAGCGATTGATCGAGCGAAGCAATTATTTCGGGCTGACCACGCCAATGTGCAGCCGCATTCGGGTGCTCCCGCCAATGAAGCGGTCTATCATGCGTGGCTGGAGCCAGGTGATACGGTACTTGCAATGGATCTCAGCCATGGCGGACACCTAACACATGGTGCGCCGGTGACACGCAGTGCGCAGCTATATAATTTTGTGCGCTACAAGATGAAAGATCCCGCGACAGGCGAGATTGATTATGATGAACTCCGCGAGCTCGCACTCGCGCACAAGCCAAAGATTATTCTTGCAGGATTTTCGGCCTATCCACGCGAGCTTGACTATGAAAAGTTTGTGGCCATTGGCAACGAAGTCGGGGCACTTCTCATGGCGGATATGGCGCATATCGCGGGACTTATCGCGGGAGGGGTTGCCAAGAATCCACTCGACGTGGGATTTCATGTTATGACCACCACGACGCATAAGACACTACGTGGCCCGCGGGGCGGTTTGATCCTGAGTATGGGTACGGTTAGCAGTCCACTTAAGGCTCCGGAAAAAACGATTGAAAATATCCCAACGTTGATTGATCGTTCGGTTTTTCCTGGCACGCAAGGTGGCCCACATATGCACGTGATTGCGGCGAAGGCAGTGTGTTTTTATGAAGCGTTGCAGCCAGAATTTCACGACTATGCCCAGCAGATCGTCAAAAATGCAGCAGCGCTAGCTGATGAGCTACACAGTCGAGGGTTTAAGCTTGTGACGGGTGGTACCAGTAATCATTTAATCTTGGCTGATGTCTATAGTAGTTTTGGTATCGATGGCCACGAGGCCGAGACAGCCATGGATGCAATTGGGCTGACACTCAACAAAAATGCCATTGCCGATGACCCATTGCCGCGATTTCGTCCAAGTGGCATACGCCTGGGTACACCGGCACTGACGACACGGGGTTTGCGCGAGGAGCATATGGCTCGTATTGCTGAGTGGATGAAGCAAGCGATCGAACATCGCGATGACACAGCCGCACTAAAAACGATTCACGCTGAGGTGAAAAAATTCGTCAAAGACTTTCCGCTACCTTCATAGAGGGCGAGCATGGACTATTTAGTATCAAATTTACCGAGGAATTTTACTTCTGGTTCAAGCTCGATACCAAGCCGTTCTCTCACAGTCGTGACGATCTCATGAGTGACATCGTAAACCTCTTGAGCTGTTGCTCCATCAAGGGTTGAAAGCTTAAGAACATGACTGGGATGAAGTTCTACCTTGTCCCATCGTTGTCCGCGGTGAAATCCAGCGGCCAATAGGACATGGGCGGCACTGGCACGACGACTATTGCCGCCATGAATAAGATTTTGATTGCGGATACGCTCGAGCGTTTTACCCGTCTCGTCGTGTGAGGCAAGTTCTTCCGCCTGCTCAGCCGTAACCATTGGGTTCTTGAAGAATGATCCGGCACTGTGGATATCATTCGGCTCATCAGGGTGATAGATAGACCCGGCACGGCGCCGTGTCTCGATGATAATATCGCGACAGTGCGATAAGACGCTAGGCTCAAGGCCGAGCTCGTTCGCTACGATAATCGCAGCATCATATTTTAATTCATGAAGTGGCGTACGAGCCAGGCGAAATCCCGCCCGCATGATAATAAGCTGTGGTTGTTCTTGTAGTGAACTTGCTCGATACGAAAATGATATATCGCTTCGCTCGAGCCGACGAGTTTCGTGAGATGTCGTGTCATAGACGTCGATCCATTCCAGCGTATCACTGACCTGTTGTCCGTAGGCCGCGATGTTGCCGTGAACTGCGCCACCAACACTACTCGGGATCTCACTCATGAGTTCCATACCCCATAGACCATGATCGATGGCACTGCGTACGACAGTATCCCACCACATGCCAGCATCAGCAATCACCAGCGTATCATCGATCGTCATCGTGCCGCCTCGCCACATGATGGTTGTGCCAGGCAGTCCCGCATCGCTAACCAAACTATTGGAGCCAAAACCGAGGAACCACATTTGGCCCTTGGTATGCTGCAAAGCTGACAGGGTTTCTTCAAATGTCTCGGTGATAATTAGCGTTTCGGCTGGCCCGCCAACACGAAGCGACGTATAGGGTGCGAGCGGCTCGTTATAGAGAGTTTTCATATCATTTAGTATACACGCTCTCAATCTGTTACAATATTGAAGCGTGCACCCGTAGCTCAGTGGATTAGAGCATCTGTCTTCGGAACAGAGGGTCGTAGG
>CAZKIA010000032.1:0-5511 GCA_964552765.1 uncultured Candidatus Saccharibacteria bacterium | reverse complement strand
CGGCAACATTAGCCCTCAGGCTGTCTGAGACGAGCTCTGGCAGGTCTTTGCTGGGAAATGTGTGATCTACACCGCATTCGCGTTGGACAGTGCGTAAGACGGCTGTTTTAACGCCAGAAAAGCTGAAATCATAGCGATGACAACGATTACGAGCAAAAACCTCACCGCGTCCACCACGGATAGTTACGCCGGTATAGGTTGCATCGACAGGGGTGTTTATCTCGTGACGACATCCAGAAGGGCAGGCGAGGGTAGCTTTTGGAAGATCAAATGCGTGCGAGTCGCCCTCGGGAGCAAGCTTACTGATACTGATACCGCCAGGGTAGGGGAGACCGACGATCTTGGCGACTTTGTCAAAGGCTTCGCCGACGGCGTCATCTTGGGCTTGTCCAAGGAGGACGTAGTCACCATGGCCGTGAAATAAAGCTAATTGTGTGTGACCGCCGGAGACAATCAGTGCCAGGAGGGGGAACACGGGTACGTTAGAGGGGAGAGGGCCGAGCGGACAGGACGGACTTGGGCTGATTTCAGTAATAAAATTAGCATACACATGTCCCTCGACATGATGGACAGCATAGAGGGGCTTCTTCTTGCTGTAGGCGATGGTGCGTGCGGTTAGCGTACCGATCAAGAGACTACCGATAAGTCCGGGTGCGTAGGTGACGCCGATTGCATCGATGTCATCCCAGGTGCAACCCGCTTCTTTGAGGGCTTTTTCGATCACGGGTAGGATGACTTCGATATGTGACCGAGCAGCAATCTCTGGGATGACACCACCATAGCGAGCAAAATCATCCATTTGCGAGCTGACGACATTGCTAAGAAGTCGAACGCCATCTTCGACGACAGCAGCAGCTGTTTCGTCGCAACTCGTTTCAATTCCAAGTATTCTCATTTTTAAAAGTATAACAGAGTGAGAGGGGTAAATAGTAAATGGCAAATAGTAAATGGTAGAATAAGTCATATGAAAGACAAAGTCGTACGGGGTGTGCGTGGCTTGCTACCAAGTGGGGCAACGCGTTTATTGGAGGAGGGGTATCGTCGGACACGCGTTCATGCGGTCAGTGCGCGGTACGGCTATCCAGCGCGTGATCTGAAGGTGATTGCGGTGACAGGGACAAATGGCAAGACTACGACTGCCAATTATCTCAACGAGATTCTTAAAAGTGCCGGTATGACAACAGCGATGTTTACGACCGCGGTGATCGAGATAGCAGGCAACCGTCGCATCAACGATCTCAACGCGACGGTAGCGCTGACCGGTCAGATGCAACGCTTTTTTCGAGACGCAAAAAAAGCCGATGTCGATTACGTTGTACTAGAGATTACCTCTCATGCACTCCAACAGCACAAGCTCGATACCGTCCCGATCGAATGTGCCGTCATGACCAATCTGACGCAGGACCATCTGGATTATCACAAGACGATGGAGGCGTACGCGGCGGCAAAAGGCAAGTTATTTGCCAAAAATCCACGCTTCATGGTGCTTAATGCCGATGACGAATGGTATAGCTATTTTAATCAGTTTGAAGCAGGTGAGCACAAGATCAGCTATGGTACGAGTGATGAGGCCGATTGTCGTATTCGTCAGGTAAAACTGTATAAAAAAGGCTCCGAGATGCAGCTACTCATCGACAAACATACCACTCTTGAGCTCGGGACGGCGCTTCCGGGCAAATACAACGTCTACAACGCGACGGCCGCGGCTATGGCGGCCTATCTGATGTATATCAAGCTCGAAGCTATTCAGGACGGCATCGCAAATCTGGAGTCAATCCCGGGTCGATTTGAGCGAATCGATATCGATAAGCCATATGATGTTGTTGTGGATTATGCACACACCCCTGATGCACTTGAGAAATTACTTGAGGCCGCCAAAAGTATGGTCAAAAACCGAGTCATCCTGGTGTTTGGCGCCTGTGGTGACCGCGACAAGAGTAAACGTCCAATCATGGGCGAGATTGCCGCCCGACTGGCTGATAGGATCATTCTCACCGATGAGGAGAGCTACAACGAAGACCCGCAAACGATCCGCGATATGATCCGTGAAGGTATCGTTGGCGCGGGCGGCGAACCAAAGCTCGAAGAAATCGCCGATCGCCGCGAGGCAATCGCCAAAGCCATGAAAATCGCCCGCACAGGAGACATGGTGCTGATTACGGGTATGGGTCACGAGCAATACCGCATCGTCGGTGGTGAAAAATTGCCGTGGAATGACGGTGATGTGGTGCGAGAGTTGCAGAGTTTCAAAACGGCGTAGTTTTATTGACAAAAGTTTAGATTAGTGCTATAATCAATTGATAATTAAACAATATCAAATGACCGCACGAATATCTCATACCCCCTCTCCAAGTGAAGCACCCCATGTTTTTCAGGGTGAGCTGTTTGAGACTCGTGATCCTGCTGATACTTTGAAAGGACAATATGAGTATGCCCAACTCAATAGCCCTGAGTTGCGGATGAAATATGTTGCCTATACTGAATCGTTAATCCAGCAAGCTGTCGAAGATAAGATTGATGATATTGTATTCCTCGACAAATCTGCCCGACCTATTGCGTGGCTTATGAAGGGGTTGTGGCCAATGTTGGGCATTGATGATGAAGGCAAGCCTGTCAAAATGCCTGATATCCGTTATGTAAATATTGACCGAGAACAATGGGGACCAGTCGTTGGTCGTTCTGAAGATAAAGATGGCGGCATCGATCTCAGCCGCGTTCATCCACATGCTATTGAAGATCTACGCTCTGTTTTCGCAGTACAAAATAGTGACGGACTCTCACCAGATCAATCGTTTTTGGATAATAAAAATGTGATGGTAGTTGATGAGGTAATGACATCAGGCGATACACTCAGGATTGCACACGGACTGTTTTCAAGAGCGTTTCCTTCTGCAAATATAACTGATCGTTATTGGCTGCCTATAGCACATAAGACGACTCGAGGTGGGGCACGGATGAATGCCGAGCTGCCTGTATGGTATTCGGATTACGATCAGCATGGGCGGCTAGTAGCAGACCGTCATATTAAGGCTTCAGAAAATTCAATAAACGCTCGTCAGCGTCGTGGCGCTATGTTTTTGAGTACGCGCTTTCCTCATCCTGATCAAAAGGGAATTACGCTTCGCAAGGAGATGACGCAACTTGCTCATGAAGTCGAAGACGGCGTTATGCCCGTTATACCTAGTGGTGGACGTTCGATTGAAGCAATTGAAATAATTCTTAAAGACGTAAATGGGCTCAGTGTTGATGAATATGTCGCCCTAAGGAAAGATGCCGAAGCAAAGAAAGAGTCACTATATGATGTGGCACTTGAGTACAAAATCGAGCGATCAAAACGTCATCATCCTGCTGCAAGTTAGCAGTAACCTACAGATAAATAAATACTCCTCAAGAAGAGGAGTATTTATTTATCTCATTTTTGTTATCTTTCAAATTCAGCCCACATCTTGTCTGAGTCTTCGTCTGCACTCGTATCAGGATCGAGATCCTTATCAAGATCATTCACTAATTCCTCGACGCTTTTTGAGTGAGGTGCCTTTGCGGATTCTGTTGGATCGATATGATCAAGCGTGCCATGTATCTCTCCGTCTCTGATCTGTTTATGAATGGCTGCGGTTGCAGCATTTTGTCCCATAATTCGTGCAATTTCGACATCGATATCATGGTTGCTAGGTGTTGATTCTGGTGATGGTGTTGTTGACATTTTTTGTTTCCTTTTCGTACTACCATAATATTAGCACAAACATTATGATATGTCAATATACTTGAACATGCTTCGATAGACTGGTCAAAAATGAAACACCCCATCACCCTTACGGGAAACGGGGTGTTTCGACCGTGGGCGACGGGGTTATGCAGTGACCTTTATTTTATCACCCACGACGACTGAGATTTCGAGCTTGTCGGAGCTCTCGTCCCCGATGATGTTGATCTTGTCGAAGCATCGAGGCATGTAGCCAGGACGCCAGATCAAACCGGGGAGGATTGACGTAGACAGAACGTGCATGACGTGGTCGTGGCCATCTATGGCCCACCACTGCGAGAGATCGACGCTTGCTTCAAGTGTGACGAGTTCGCCTCTGCGAAATGCACCGTCTTGACACTTGCTGTCGAGATCGGCCTGAAGCTGCTGCAGGACGAGTAGCCTCTCGATGTCGATGCAAGTGTCGACGATGCGCTCGATGACGCTGTCGAAGTCGGTGATGTAGTCCTGGAAGAACTCGAGCTCTGGTTGTTCGCACCAGTACTGCACGTAATTATCCAGGAAGTAGTTGATGTCGTTGCCGAGCGATGTGATCTCGCGACACCATTCGTTTTGTGGAAAGGTGCGCTTGATTCGCTCGATCTCCCTGTCGAGACGGTCTTGCCGAACGAAGTCGATCGCTTTGAGGAGATACTGCATCTCGTGCAGGGTGTGCTTCTGTTGATCCGACAAGGGATTGTCGGCGGGTACTGGGTTGAGCGAGGACATGAATTGTCTCCTGGCGGTGTTGTGGGTGAGTTTTGAAGGTACTTTTATCATAATAACACATGTATACGATAATGTCAATATCCTATAAAGCAAAAGTGGTAAATATTGAACGAGCCCCGGAGGTACTCCCTGGTGTAGGGAGCCCTTCCGGGGCGTCGTGTTCAGTCTGCCGCGTGCTGCTTGAGCTGAGCGATGAGTTCGTCACTGCCGCGGTAGGCGTCACCACTCTTGTGATGAGCGGCAGGGATGCGAAACGCAAAGTCGTCCCGACCAGGCTTGCCCACACCGTACCGAGTCTCGAGTTGCTCGATGCACGTCGACGGACTGGTTGCGTCGATCACGACATGGCCTAAGCCACCGACGTAGCAATCGTAGGGCTTGACCTCAGTTGGTCTCGTCAGCAGCTGGGACTCATATCGCTGCTGCCAGACCGAAGCTTCGTCGCCAACATTTGGCATGAATTCTCCTTTGTCATGCGGATAGGGATTGGGATGGTGCATCCGAGTGAGTCAAGGTGACTTGCCCGGCTACCGTGTCAGGATTTGACGCGGCGAGAGTGACGTAGCCTTGTAGTTTGACGTACGATGCTGTGTGGAAATAGTCGTACGTCAGGAATTCTCCTGTCAGACCGAGTAGTCGATACAGTCCAGGTCGCTTGAGGTCGTTGATGAGCTCAAAGGGTTGCAGATACACACGAAGTTTTGCCTGGAACAGGCTCTCTTCTAGTACGAGATCGAGATCCAGGTACTGTTGAGTCTCTGCTAAGATATGAAATTCTTGATCGTGGTATCCTTCAGATGGACACCAGACTGACCACTGTTTTCCCTGAGCATCGTCAGGAAGGTGGTCGATGAAGGTATATCCCATCGCTCTTCCTCTCCTCAGAGTGGTGTAAAGGTGCTGAACACTTATAGATATATTAGAATAAACACTATAAAAAGTCAATGATCTGCTAGACTGGTAGATAGTGAAACGGAGGAAAAATATGCAGGTAAATGCACAAATATTTCGAGGGTATGACCTCAGGGGTCTTGTGGGCG
>CAZKIA010000031.1:4166-5765 GCA_964552765.1 uncultured Candidatus Saccharibacteria bacterium | reverse complement strand
TTGGATCACCAATACCTTAATGCTATAGGTTTGCTACACTATATATATGCTATTACTCTCCGAGAAACTCAAAGACGTCCCAATCATGAGCCTCCAGACAGGCACAGAACTCGCACGCACTTCTGCCCCTATCATTGATCCCCGTGACCTGTCTATCCCCGCATTTTATGTTGGAGGGTCTCAGATCGACCATACTCCTTCGGTACTACACACGATCGATATTCGCGAAGCGGGTGAGTTAGGTTTTATCATCGATGGTAGCGAGAAGATCATGGAACTCGATGGGCTCGTGCGGCTTCAGGCTATTCTCGATTTAGGATTTGATATTATGAAGTGTACTGTTCATGACCGCAAAGGCACCAAGCTTGGTCGGGTTGACGACTTTAGTTTCGATCCCCAATTTTTCACCGTACAACAAATCTACATTCGCCAACCGTTGCTCAAAAGTTTCTCCGCCGCTTCAAGTATTATTGCACGTTCACAAATAGTGTCTATCTCTGCCAATAAAATCATCGTTGACATTCCCACTGTCACCGAAGAAGTCACTAAAAAGTCAGAGCCGTCGAGTAGCTTCGTCAATCCCTTTCGTGCTCAGTCTCCCCAGCTTGATCAGTTCGATAACGATCAATAGCCATACGAATATCGTCATAACTAAAGCCTTGGCGCATGAGGTATTGTGCGAGTTTATTATCATCATCGTAGCGACGAGCTCGCTTTATGAGAACTTTTTGTAATTCGTCATTGTCGCTCCGAGCAGAGGAGGGGAGTAATCGTTCAATAATTCCCTGTTCAACTCCCTTGCCCCGCAGCTCATTGACGAGCTTACGCTGACTAGCTCCCTTAGTCAGGTTACGATTTTCAAGCCAATATCTCGTAAATTTCTCATCATCAATATAGCCCTTCTCCATCAAACGATCATACACTCTGTCGGTAATCTCTTTACTGACACCGGGTTTTTCAATGACTTGCGACAGTGCGCTGCGGCGCTCTCCACTTCCCGCTTCCCGCTTCCCGCCAACTTTAATACGTCGCGTCAATGTCTTGCGCCACAAATAATCCCGTACTTCTTTGGCACTATGTGGTCGCATCAGGCAATACTCAAGAGCCCGTGCATACAACTTGCCAAATGCACTCTCTTCTTCCCATTGGGCTATTTTCTCTTCGGTAACCTCCGCCCCATTTCGTATACCAAGCTCCGTCACCTGGTATACATCCAAGCTAAATCGATACGTTCCATCGACCGATATATTCACCCGATTCGGATTCTTCGTCTGAATTGAGATACTAGTGATTTTCACTATAGTGTCGTAATGCTTTTATCAGCAAACTATAATACTCGGGCAGATGTGGGACAAGCTCATGAAGTTCTGGATCTTGAACCATCACCTCAAACTTCTCCAACGATATTCGCTGCATCTCTTCGACTTCACCGTCATCAAAGGTAAATTCTACACTTGGCTCAACCTGATAAAGATACTCCCATTTCGTCCCGTTATCAAAATTACGATAGCCAAAAATATACACAAGTTTTGATGTGTCGAGATCATAGCCAACTTCCTCTTTCGCCTCACGCCTTGCAGCCTCAAGAGGTGTTTCTCC
>CAZKIA010000031.1:0-4066 GCA_964552765.1 uncultured Candidatus Saccharibacteria bacterium | reverse complement strand
ATCTCATCGAGTACTTTTGGATTCTCTTTGAGGTAGATTTTGGTAGCTTCTCGGCCCTGGCCGATCTTGCTATCTTTGTAGTCGAACCACGCGCCCGCTTTGCCGACAATGCCATGGATTACAGCGAGGTCAAGCACGTCACCTGTACGCGAGATACCTTCGTTGTACATGATATCAAACTCAGCCGTACGAAATGGCGGAGCAATCTTGTTCTTAACAACTTTTACCTTGGTACGGTTACCGACAATCTCCTCACCTACTTTGATCTGGCCGACACGTCGAATATCAAGACGTGCAGAGGCATAAAACTTCAGCGCGTTACCACCAGTTGTCGTTTCAGGATTACCGAACATCACACCGATCTTCATACGAATTTGGTTAATGAAAATAACCGTGGCTTTTGACTTGTTGATAATACCCGTTAGCTTGCGTAGCGCCTGACTCATCAGACGCGCCTGGAGTCCCATGTGACTATCGCCCATATCACCATCGATCTCAGCCTGCGGCACCAGCGCCGCTACAGAGTCAACCACGATCAGGTCAACTGCATTACTTCGTACCAACGTCTCGACGATCTCGAGTGCCTGTTCGCCATTATCTGGCTGTGCCACCAATAAGTTTGCTGTATCGACACCGACACGCTTAGCATAGGCCGGGTCAAGTGCATGCTCTGCATCAATGAATGCCGCAGTGCCACCTCGTTTTTGGACCTCTGCAATCGCATGAAGTGTCAGCGTCGTCTTACCAGAACTTTCAGGCCCATAGATCTCGATGATACGCCCTTTTGGATACCCACCACCTAGGGCAAGATCAAGCGATAATGCACCGGATGGTACTAACTCTACATCAGCTCGATGCGTCTCTCCGAGCTTCATAATCGAGCCATCACCAAATTGCTTTGTGATCTGATCCATCGCCAGCCCAAGCGCCTTTGATTTACCGTCACTTGCTACCTGAGTATCATTATCAGCCTTTTTCGCTTTGTCAGCCATTATACCCTCCAGAGGTTATTAGTATGTACCTTATTATACTCATAAAAGTGATACAATTATAGGCATGAAGACATCTAACGCTCAGTCTGGGTTTACTGTTATTGAGTTGCTCGTCGCTGTTACGCTTATTATCGCTGCTGGCGTATTATTTTTGCAGCAGAAGAGTCAGATCGAGCGTGTCGATCGTGACCGTGAACGCAAAACAGCGATCAATGCTATGTATTACAGTCTCGAGGAAGTATATCGACCAGCCAATGGCGCATACCCACGTACAATATCGCCAGATAATCTCAAAAGCATGGATCCAGCATTATTTACTGACCCTCGTGGTGTCAAACTTGGCGATCAAGGTTCAAGCTATCGCTATGACCCTACCAACTGCGATGGCAATGCCTGCCAAGGTTATATACTCCGTACATCACTTGAGGCAGAGGCCGACTTCGTAAAAAAATCTAAACACTAATCTAAAGTTCAGCAGGATCAACAGGGCGACCATTCTTGAACGCTTCAATCGCATTATTAAGTAGAGCGACTTGCTTGCCAGGATCAGCTACATAGTTAAATCGATAGGTTGTCTCATCTCCCTGTGTTGAAAGACGCAGTGAACCATAGTTGAGAAATGACTGCAACACGCCACTTTGTCGAAAACTTGCATCTTCAATATTCAGTAGGCTAATTGTCTGCTCTTTTTTAGAAAATAGACTCATCTGAATATGTTGCGTCACACTCTCATTCGTCAAAAAGAAACGATTGCCATCATACACGATAGTGGCGACAACACCTCCGAGAAATACCATCACGATAAGTCCGAGGAATATCATTGCGAGCCACCGCGCACTATCAGGCGCAAAGGCATGATTAATAACCGATCCATCCATCGTAAGGACAATACCAATGACAAACATTAATATAGCGACAATCACAACTGCCCATATCTGGAGAACGCCTATTGGATGACGCTTAATTGCACTAATCACATACTCGCCATCACTCAAATTAAGTGTCGGATAAAACCGTTTTGATTCATCGTGTTTGGCGCGGATTTCATCAGAGATTGGTGGCATAACCGGCTCGTGAGGACGAGTCATGTACACCATTTGGTGGGATGGATCTCCAGAGGTGGGTTGAGAGGTATTTGCAGATTTTACCGCCTGGGCAAATGACTGCGCATCCACCGTTATCGGGTTACCATCCTTATCATAGACGACACTTGTCTCATTACTCATAGTAAGTAGTATACCGTATTATTGTCCGACATGCTTTTTGGCTTTTTCCGTCACACGTCGTCCCCGTGGAGTGCGTTCTATAAATCCAAGCTGGAGTAAGTAGGGCTCATAAAAATCTTCAATTGTCGTTTGCTCATCGCCAGTCAATGCTGCAATCGTATTGAGACCTACTGGCTGATCACCATACGCCGCAATAATACTTACAAGTAACTGCCTGTCTGCTGCATCGAGGCCAAGCTCATCAATCTCCATCATCTCCAGCGCTTTTGTCGTGATAACCGTATCAATGATGCCATCGCCATTAACATCGGCGTAGTCTCGGACGCGTTTTAAAAGACGGTTAGCAATACGAGGTGTCAGGCGGGCTCGAGTCGATAACATCGTAGCAGAATCAGTCTGAATTGAAGCCCCCAAGATTGAGGCAGAACGGATAATAATATTACCGATCTCATCGGGCGTATAAAATTCGAGGCGGTACAGATGACCAAATCGATCACGCAGTGGTGCTGCTAGACTACCCGTCCGTGTCGTCGCACCGATCACCGTAAATTTTGGCAAATCTAGTCGTATGCTTCGTGCTGCTGGGCCTTTACCGATAATAATATCGAGCTTAAAGTCCTCCATGGCACTATAGAGCACTTCTTCAACCACACGACTCAGCCGATGGATCTCGTCGATAAACAGTATGTCATTATCTTGCAAGTTCGTGAGGATACTCGCTAGGTCGCCAGCGCGCTCAATCGCTGGGCCTGACGTGACGCGAAGTCCTACCCCCATCTCATTAGCGATCACCGTCGCCATGGTCGTCTTGCCAAGTCCAGGAGGGCCATACAGCAGCACATGATCAATCGGTTCACTTCGTTTTTTGGCAGCATCAATCGCCAGTTTGAGATTTCTCTTTAACCGCTCTTGGCCAATATACTCATCAAATCGCTGCGGCCTGAGCGTTACCTCAATAATCTGCTCTTCAGCGTCATCATTTACACCTGTATCAACGATTCGTTCAATTGCCATATCTATCCTTTCAGCGCCTCTCGTACGCGCTGACTTACAGGCAATTTTATATCAATGCCTTCAAGTGCTTTTGTCGCGTCCTGTAATGTATAACCGAGTGCGATCAATGCTTCGAGTGCTTCATCATTGGTATTAAGTTCAGTTTGCACACCGCCAGACTGAGTATAGATAATCGGCATACCCACCTTGTCGCTGAGCTTTACAACCACACCTTCAGCGGTTTTTTTACCAACGCCACTGGCTCCTGTTATAAATGGACTATCACCATTGGCAATCGCATTTCGTACCTGCTCGGCAGTACCAAGGCTGAGGATAGCAAGTGCGGCTTTTGGGCCAACACCCTGCACTGTGATTAGCATCTCAAATAATTTCTTGGCCGCTAATGTGCTAAAGCCAAATAGCTCCTCGGACTGCTCGCGAACATGGTGGTAGGTATAAAATTTAGCTGTCTCATTGAGACTCACTCCATCGAAATCACCTGCCGCAACTTGCACTTCATAGCCTACGCCAGACACGTCGACGATTACCGCCCCATGAAATTTTTCACAAACAACACCACTGATATGCGCAATCATACACTCATTATCCCACATTTCTATGCCCAGCGGACAGCCTAATACAAAATCAGTGAGAGAAAGGCTTAGTATCGCGTCATCATACTATGCGTAATAGCAGCTGCGATTGCGTCGGCAGCGTCATCAGGCTTTGGGATTTCTTTGAGACCCAACTGCACACGCACCATCTCTTGCACCTGCTTTTTGTCGGCTTTGCCGTAGCCAGTCAGTGTTTGCTTGATCTGCAACGGCGTATATTCATGAATCGTCAGTTTTGATT
>CAZKIA010000030.1:0-5849 GCA_964552765.1 uncultured Candidatus Saccharibacteria bacterium | reverse complement strand
CCCATGACACCCTGCTTAAAAGGCAGGTGCTCTAACCGGCTGAGCTACGGACCCGGAAATAATAAATGTAAGATACAAGCTCTCATGTAGACAAGGTACTGCGATAACCCAGCGGTTAGAGCACAGTGCTCGACTAATTATTTTGTCCAGATGCTGATAACATCTGTCCGGGCTGAGCTACGGACCCGCTAATTTTGAATTGTATGAATCGCAGAAACATCGACGAATCACCGCAATAATATAGCACTTTGTATCTGTTATTGTCAATGCTTCTTGTCTTTGCGGTGGCGTCGACCAGCTGCGCCATGGATCATAAACGTATCGATTAGCGCAAAGACGAGCGCCCCAATGATGACATAATTTTGCACATTAGACATTGTCACTAGCACATCTCGCATCGCTGCATTGTCTGTAGGCAAGATCGATGACAATGGCCCTAATACAAAAAACATCCCTAGTAGCGAAAACGCTGTCGCACCGATAATCGCAGATTTCTTATCATGATATGTCGGTCCACCCGCGAGCAACAGCAGCGCAGGACTCACAATCAAAAATATGCTCGCAATTATTTTATGATCGATCTGACCAACCGATAAATTGTAGTGGTGAAACACATTCGCAAGGTCATTTGTCGCATACTGTGACAGCACCGTGCCCGCTGCAAGCGCCAGCCCAAGCACCCCAAATCGACGACGAGTGAAAAAAGCCAGCGCAAATAAGATCACAAGTATACCGATAATAACCGCAAGCGTCATATCACTATGATAGCACGATCAAGACAGTGAGATTAGGCGCCAACCTTGTCTTTTCTGTGACTCCGACCGGCATTCATCTCAATATATTCAATAATCGGTGTAGCAACATCACGGCCCGTCACCTTCTCAATGCCAAAGCCTGGACTCGAGTTAACCTCAAGCACAAGCGGTCCATGGTTTGAACGCATCAGATCAACCCCGCACAGATTAAGCCCCATGGACTTGGCGGCTTTGAT
This sequence comes from uncultured Candidatus Saccharibacteria bacterium, assembly GCA_964552765.1. Lineage (GTDB taxonomy): Bacteria > Patescibacteriota > Saccharimonadia > Saccharimonadales > Saccharimonadaceae > JAPUDQ01. The sequence continues at coordinate 4,858 of CAZKIA010000030.1, read as the reverse complement.
TGCAGTTTTGCGCTCTTCGTCTGTTAGTTTGATCTTTTCACCCTCGCCACCCTGGTGTAAATTCGAACGAAAATCATCATCAAGACTTTGACGCTTCATGCTCGCCACAACTTTTCCGCCCACTACAAAAACACGGATATCCATACCGGCGGATTCTTTGACGAATTCTTGCAGTAATATATTTGTGCCGTCTTGATCCATAACATAAAACGCCTGTAGTACCGACTTGGCAGCCTTTTTTGTCTCAGCGAGTACCACACCATTACCATGCGTACCACGCGCTAGCTTGATGATAACGGGTGCGCCGCCTAGGTGTTCAATCAATGCCTCGGCATCAGCGCTTCCACGCGAGACCACCGTCTTCGGTATACCGACACCTGCCCGGGCTAGCAACTGCATGCTTCGCAGTTTGTCACGTGAGCGCACAATCGAGATGGAGCTTGTAATCGTATAAATACCCTGCATCTCAAATTGGCGAACGATCATCGATCCGTAACGTGTCATGCTAGTAGCAATACGTGGAATAATTGCATCGTACCCAACCAATGGTTCACCTTTATACCAAACGGTTGGCTGTGATTTTTCTATACTGGCATAACAATCACGATATTTAATCACATCGACTTCATGCCCGCGTGCTTTTGCCACTTCCTTGAGCCTTTTTGTAGAATAATTTCCTGGTCCGTTTGATAATATTGCGATTTTCATAGCTCGATATCTCCTCGTTGGTTAGTGGCATGGTATTTAGCAAAAAATTCGTTGGGGTCTCTGGCTAACTCTTCGTTAAGCGTACTCGGTTTCTCTCGTTTTATACCTCCGAGCGCTACATTGACGATGAATTTATTTTTGAGCAAAGAGCAGCCGATAAGAACAGGATAGGTATTTAGCGAGCGATCGGCTAGTGTAAACGACCCTAGCACACGCCTACCCTCTAAAATGACCGATAATTGAACACGGTAGCGAACCTGACGATGCCCACTTGAACTACGTATTAGGTTCACCTTAAAATTCTTTGTACGATGCCTAACCCCTGTATAATATGATGACCCTTCAGCAAAAAGCACAAAAGACAAGGTGTGGTCTTGATCGATTGACAACTCACTTGCCCAAATAGAAGATGTATCTGCTCCCGTATCAATTTTTACTGGTACCTTTGCGTCACCATTATAGGGAAAGACTGCTTTTGCCGTTCGTCCTATGACTGTTAATTCTGATCGAGATTTCATGATCTATCCTTGATTATACCTATCTAAAAGTTTATCAGCATATATTTTTGGTAAATCCGTAATGGCGCGTCCTTCGGAGGGCATCAAATGGAGACCAAAACTCGGCGAAGCATTTATTTCTATTAAATACCACGAGCATTGTGTCTCATCGTAAAGAAAATCAACGCCGCAGATAAATGCTCCAGCAAGATCTGTCACCGCAATAGCTTCATTGATAATCTCTTGCGGGATAGCATTATGACATTCAATTGATCGTCCACCCGTACCAATATTGGCAGTGCCGACAACAAAACAAACTTCATCTTTTTCAGGAATACGTTTTATGTCTTGATGCGAAAGATACCGTTTTACTGCATTCTCATCAATTTTATTAAGTTTTTTTGTATATGGTAGATCGCCTCTATCTTCATTATGCATATTTTCTATAACCACAAGCTCCGCGATTGTATGCACTCCATCGCCAATTACCCGCGCTGGTTCACGCTTGACCACGCTTATACATTCTCCATCAATGACAAGCACCCGTAGGTCAACACCACTAACTTGCTGCTGTATCATGACCGTACCCGACCCGCTACATTTTCTGGCTGTGACAACCGCTTCACCTAATTGATCAGTGTTAACAATATTTGTTGTTACGCCATCACCATGCGCTCCATCAACTGGTTTGATGACAACTTGTTTGTATTGCTGTAAGAATTTCTTTGCCTGCGTATCATCGATATATAACTCCGTTGCAGGCATTTTTGCCGTGTTATATCGTTTCACCATTTCATACGTCAAATGCTTAGCCTGAGCAATTACACTAGCAGATGCGGATGATGCGTCAGGATTCGCACCAATAATAACTCGCGGCTTTCCTGCATAGTCAAACACCAACGCCTGCGTTCGCGCGAGCCTCATAATCTGAATATCAATACCACGTGCAGATAGTTCGTTATAAATTGATTGTGCTGTAATCTTCAGGTTCATTATTACCTCACCAGGTAAGGATTTCTCTTAAGGTTATTGGCAGCGATTGCATAGTGATCACCTCTATGCGGGTTAATCTTTGCGCTCCTCTCGACTGAATGCTTAAACAGACGTTCTTCATCAGTCATAGTTGCCATATCGTGATCCCATTCTTTCATAACATCAACCCCTCCTTGATAGTAGGTGGTAGAATCTTTTGGAAAAATAACTCCCGGATATCGTCCATCAGTACCTCGATAAATTCGTAACAAATGTGTTGTCGTATTTGTCACACTACGTCGTATGTCTTCCTTAAGTCCTGCGGATTTTCCCGCGAGATAATCAGCAACAAAATTGATGCGCCACACCAACTCGCACGTCTCGCGCATATTTCGCCCTTGTGAGCCATTATCAAACCCGAGAGCTAAACCTCCCGAGATAAAGAAGCCAAAAGCACTAGCTTCATTTGAAATCTTGCCCTTGATCAGCCCTTCATTGACTTTGCCCGTGCCCTCTTCAGGAGCAAGATACCCATGCGCACCCGTACCGCTTAGCTCAATAATCCCGCTTTCATCTCCATTTTCTCGACGCGCAACATGCTGATCGATCTCATGGCCTAAAAGTACTTGGTCAAGATAATCTAGGTTCTTACTATAACCGCGCGGGATAAATATCTTCTTTTCTGCTTGAGTCGTATCGACATTTGCTTGATCGCTCAGTTCAGCGCTCCAGTCACTAAAACCTCGTGCTCGCAGTGCACTATTCGTCGCTTTTACTAAGTTGTCAGCATCCAATAGGCCTTCGTTATTGAGTACTACCTCGCCAGATTCGATTGCAGTGGCTACCGCCTCCCTTGCAGGCTTCATACGTTGATCGAGCTGTGCTTTATACCATTCATGTGTCTCAGGTCGCATTTGATATGGTCGCTCCACAGGCAAGTCGTGCGGCAACCGGACTTGCAAAAATTGCCACGCCTTTGCTACCTCTTCCGGTATAGTATCCCTAACAGCCATTCCGTCTGCCATTTTTTGCATACGATACCCAAGTATTCCTCTAAAATGCTCTTTATCTGGCTCGCCATATACCTCTCGCATATTAATCCCTAGCTGACTAGATACGCGTTCATAGTCTGGATCGTTCGGTGATAACTCGCTCTGTATTTTCGTCAAGATCATAATCGATATCTCATCGAGACGATTAACAATATTTTCGCGAGTAATCCGCTCAAGGGCGGTAAGCTCTCGGTGAATAGGAAATCCACTGAGTAGTTCGGTCAATGTATCACGATTCTGCAACAATGTATCAACATTGATATCCGGGTAGTTAAATTGAGGAGCAACCATATTACCCCCTGCAATCACATCTTCTATAAATTCTTGTTTTGACTGTTGTGCCGATTCTGAATTTTGATTAAAAAATTTATATGTCTCGAGGGTAGCTAATGGATGCCGTGCGTATCGCTCGGCAATTTCACTAGTACTTTTAATTCTTTCCTGTTCAGGAACTGAATGTATTTCACTCATAGATGATGTATTATATAACTTTTTGTATCTATCTGTCAATATTTTATTTAAATATTCCTGACTTCATGTCCTTGAATGATTGTAGCAGCTCTCGCTGTTTTTTACTCAGTTTCGTAGGAGTATCAACGATCACACTCACGATATGTGCACCGCGTGAACTACCGCGTAGATGTGGTACGCCGTGGTTGCTTAATTTGAAGTCGGTGCCACTCTGGGTACCGGCGGGGATCTTCATGCGCACTTCACCGTCCACCGTATCGACATCAATCTCTGTGCCGAGTGCGGCATCAACCATCGATATATGCTCTTCGCTAAGTATCAGATCGCCCTCACGAGTGAACTTCTTGTGCGGTCGGACCCGCAAGTGGACATAGAGGTCACCCTTGGCGCCGCGCGCCACGGCTTCACCGCGTTCACGAAGTCGTATGGTTGCACCGTCATCCACGCCAGCGGGTACTTTAATGGTAATATCTTGCTTTTGTCGTTCGGTGCCTTTGCCACGACAGACGCTACAGACTTTTTCGGGTATTTTGCCTTTGCCGTCACACTTTTCACATGGCACTGCCTGCTGAATCGCCCCAAATATCGTGTTCATGACGCGTGTTTGCTGCCCAGCGCCCTTACAATCATCACATGTCTTTAGCTCATAGCCTGGCTCTACGGTTAAGCCTTTGCAGTGGCTACATTCGTCATCGAGATTAACCGAAATCTTCTTTTCAGTACCAAATATTGCATCTTCAAACGACAGGTCAATATTGGTCTCGACATCACGCCCGCGACGCGGGCCATGCTGCTGCGAGCTGGCTCCCCCAAAGAACGAGCCAAAGATATCACCCAAGCCACCATCGCCAAAATTAAATTCAAAGTGCTGTCCAGACTGGCCGCCAAACCCGCCAAATCCTTCGAACGGATTACCCCCTCCGCCGCCACTTGCACCACCTACACCGGCGTGACCAAACTGGTCATAGCGCTGGCGTTTCTGCTGATCCTTTAGCACCTCGTAGGCTTCATTGGCCTCTTTAAATTTCACTTCATCGCCACCATCTTTGTCGGGGTGATACTTGACGGCAAGTTTACGAAATGCCTTCTTGATCTCATCGGCAGAGGCGCTTTTGGGTATCCCAAGTACTTCATAATAATCACGTTTTGACATCTGTA
>CAZKIA010000029.1:0-5957 GCA_964552765.1 uncultured Candidatus Saccharibacteria bacterium | reverse complement strand
TGCTTTTCATGTTCGTTTTAGCATCCGTGCGACATTTGTCGGTAGGTCATACACAATATGATTCCACCCTTCGGGGACGTGTCCCCTACAGATCATCTGTGCATGTACGATACTTAGTATAGGGTTGCTTGACTAAATAGTCAATAGATTTGATAGATATGTTAATGACAGAGTTTTTTACAATGCGCCGCAACATTAGCGTCATGCTCGGCCTCAGTACGCGAAAAGTATGTCTTACCATCATCTCCAGCAACAAAGTATAGGAAATCGCCTGAGGCTGGATTGGCAACTGCCTGAAGAGCCGATAGATGGAAATTCGCAATTGGGCCTGGGGGCAGACCTCCATTTTTACGCGTATTGTACGGCGATGGATCATTCACGCTCGGCGAGCGGCCTTCTTTCTTGGCGATATAGAGAAATGTAACATCAGAGCCGAGAACCGTTCCTTCTTTGAGTCGCTTCAAAAAAACTTGCGCTACCTGGCGCTGATCACTGGGGTCGGAGACTTCTTTCTGGACAATAGATGCCAAAATAATTCCCTGATAGAGCGTTAACCCTTGAGCCTTGAGTTGCTCCTCAATCTTGTTATCGGTGATCTGTTTGTAAAATTCATCAAATGTCAGCGAAAAAACATGATCCAACGTATCATCGGCTGATACGATATATGTCTCTGGGTACAGGTAGCCCTCAAGAGACGTGCCAGCTGGTCGATCCTTGAACAGTTGCGATGTGTAGCGCTTACTAAGCGCGCTCTTGATCTCTTGCTCCTTAAAGCCTTGTTGGGCAAGACTGCCGGCGACTGCCGGATCAGCCAGTTCCTCCAGTGTCAGTCCAGGCAATAGCGTGACCCGCAATTCATCAGTCTTGCCTGACGCGAGATGCTCGACAATCTCCTGAACAGAGAGTGATTTTTTGAGTATATAGCCACCCGATCGCAGCTGGCTATTCTTACCTGTCATTTCTGTATACAACTCAAATGCTGGCTTGTTACGGATCAAACCATTTTTATGCAATAACTCTGCAATTTCTGAGGCCGTCTGACCTTGCTTGATAACAATACGAATGTTTTCCTGTGCTTGGCCATCAACTGGTAACAACGATGAATAAAACCCTACGACACCGACAGCAAAGATAGCGAGGAGTGCTCCTAACACCGTGAGAGCAATGATAATTTTTGAACGTCCATGCTTGATCTTCAGGCTATGAACAGGCTGTGAATCAATCGATGTAATATCCTCGTCCATACTATTTTTCCAGAAAATCAGTCAGGATAATACAAGCTGCTTCAGCGTCAATATCTGCTTTGGTGTATGGTTTTTTACGGGCAATCAGCCGCTCTTCGGCGAGAACTGAGGTTAGTGATTCATCTTGAAACGCTATGCGTCCCTCAAACTTCGTACGGAGTCTATCGGCAAATGCCTCTACTTCGTGCGTCTGACTCGTTGGATCGCCCGATTGGCTACGAGGGTATCCAATAATGATAGTATCGCAGGCTTCATCTGTGGCAATCGTCACGATATCTTCGATGTCATGAGCCCCTGCCTCAACTGTCGGTAGTGGCCGCGAAATACGTACCACGTCATCAGCAACCGCTACCCCAATCCGCCGTGAACCGACATCGAGTGCTAAGTAGTTAGTTGTTTTTTGCATTCTCGATATCAAATTTGATTGTTATCTTATCAGCACCTGGTGCTGTCGATACCCAAAACGGAGAGAAACGAACATCGACAGATTTGATACCCTCAGATGACTTAATGATCTGCGATATCTCCATCTCGCGCTTGCCAACAAGTTTCTTAGCAAGATCGGCCGAGTTGATCGATGGGCCGACATATCCGGTCGTAACAAGGTTGAGTTTGTGTGTAGTGCCCTGTTTGGCATAGCTGTTGAACTTGACCTTATCTAGCCCCTGGTCGTAGATCATTTGATTTGGTAGTGAACCGATCTGTTTTGTGAGGTCTTTTTCGAGCAACGTACGAATGTCATTGCGAGCAAAGGCGATCATGGTATAGGTGGTCTCAGTTGTGACCTTGCCTGTTGTGGCTTCTTGACCAACAGCTGGAGCAACAACAGGGTCGCCGGGTGTTACGGTATAGCTCTCATCGACAACGATCAGATCGTTGGCAAACTGCTTTTTTAGTTCAGACTTTACGCTGTCAGCATTGGTCGTCTTGATCTTTTCACGAGCACCGGCAGCATCTTCTTCGGTGACAACAGTTACCGTTTTGTCGGTACCGCCCGTGGTTGCATCCTTAATCGTTGCCGACACCCCAGAAGGAGATCCCGACATGGCACCTGTCGCACCATTGTATTTTGTACCACTGCCCGATGCAGTCATTGTCGTAACGGCGCCTTTGTAGTTCGAGATTGTCATCGTTACACTCGCATCAGTTGTATAGATAGCTCCACTAGATGAAGAAAGTTGCGTGCCAGCTGGAATTGTCGTCCCGAGCATATCGATATCTTTAATCGCAAAACTAACTGATCCTGTCGCTTTTTCACCGACATCTTTTTTACCTGTTGCCGTGAAATCTGCACTGGCTGATTTCTTAATCTCTTTGACGACAGACTGGATTGATCCCGAAGCAAGATCAAGACGACCATCGGGCGTTGCTGTTAACGGCTTATTCACGCCATAGGGTGTTGTCTTGGCAACGATAGTAACGGTGGCATGAGGAGCGAAAAATATCGCCCATATCAGTAGACCGATGAGTAGTAACCCGCCTCCGATAATAAGTGCCAGTTTGTTACGAAACGCATCAAAATTTGGTATAGCCGCTCCTGTTGCTCGACGCTTCGAAGATGGAGCTTCTTTGGTTGGTGCGACAGGTATATCATTACTGTCATCCACCGCATCATCACTCGGCACCGTATCACCGTCGATAACATCATCGTCATCAACACTAAGCGCTGGGACTTCTGCTACTTCGGGCTTACTCTGCAAGTTCTTTGCAACGGGGATCGAGATACCAGCAGCAAGCGCTGTAAGAGCAGTGTCATTGGTAATCAGCACGATACGTTTTTTGGCACCCTCGGCTGCGCGGTTAAGAAGTTTGAGATTAACAACACTTTGTAAGGCGCCAATCCGTTTGGGCGGAACAAGCGCGACAATTGATGATGAGGCTGTCTTGACCTTATCGATTATCGAAGTGATATCATCTTCAATATCAATATAGACAACGTCTTTTTTTGTATCCTTTTTCGTAGTAGGCTGTGGGCTCATATTCGTAAGATTCGGTTTAGTTTTTCTTTGATGCTATTGCCATCTGTACCAATAATTGTATCATATCCAACTCGCAGTAAGCCCATGGCCGTGATAAAGGTATGGTCTTTGGCGTCACCTGTTGTATCTTTGATACCGACAACATCAGATGGATGAATCAGCTGCACGCTCGGCTGCTTCGTAAATGGCAGGTCTTTGTACCATTCTCGCTGATGCAGAGCTGTGACCAGCCGCTTAAGGCTTGCCCCTCCGCCACACAGAAGAATACGCGGTGGTAAATGATCAACAGAATCAAACTCACTGAGTGCCAACTCAACTCCCCCCATCCAGACATCAAGTGTTTTATCGACGGACGTATTAAGTTTGGTCACGACAGATTCTTTGAGATTCGGCTCGTCGATATTGACCTTGAGTTTCTCGGCATCTTCATAGCTCAGATCCATATCATTCGCAATTGTCCGAGTAAAGCTCCGCCCGCCAATCCCAAACATCTTTGTTCCCTCGACGCCGCCGTCATTTACCACAGCAATATCTGTCGTGCCACCGCCAACATCGGCCAAGATCGCCGTAAATGTACTACTGGCGTCAGTCCCAAGCACACTGCGAGAGACGGCAAATGGCTCGGCCGCCACTGCAATCAAATCAAGATCAAGCTCGGCAGCAGCTCGCTCAAGTGCGCCGATATGTACCATCGGCGCAAAGGCGGTATATATCTGAATTGCGATGTCTTTACCCTGAAAACCAATCGGATTACTAACTTTGTAGCCATCGATATGTATGCTCACAATCGCCGAGTTCACCAGTTTCACTTCGACGTCTTTGTTGCCGGTCTCAAACCCTATTTGCTGTTGGGCTTTTGTCTGGGCGCGTTCTTGCACCTTCTCAATGATCAGCTCCATCTCGGCAATGTCGAGTGGGCGATCAGGCTGCGGACGCTTGTAACGAATCGTTTGGGTAAGGCCTTTGACAAGCTCGCCTGCAATCCCGATCACAACGCGCTTGCCCTGAAGTCCGGCTTGAACCTCAGCAGCGGCAAGTGCTTCTTCGCAGTTTCGCACCACACCGCCGATGTCGGCAATCGCCCCACTGTGCATATCATCAACCGCCTGGCGTGCCCGGCCCACCCCGATAATCTCGATATCATCACCATTTACTCGAGCGATCAGTGCTTTGACAAATTCAGTCCCAATATCAAGCCCAACGATAATATCATCGTCTTGGCTGGATTTTTTGGCAATTGATGGCAACTTGCTCTTGAGGGTACTGAGTTTCATTAGTATTGATTATACAACAATCACGCTTATGTCGGCAAAGTACCGCTACACGCTACGCGATACCTTGTACCGATACAGCCCAAGGAACACACTTACTAATATCAACGAAGCCGCTGCAATCAGCATAGTTGTGAGGCTCGTACCCGTATTTGCTAGTCCATTACCTGTTGCAGGTGCAGTAGCCGCACTATACACAAATGTCTTGGTATTCACTTCATTCGTTGCACCCAAAACGAAACTATAGCTAGCAGGTGTTGGCGTGATACCGTTGATGAGGGGCGCGGTGTAAGTAAAGGTATCGCCGATACGGTAATAGGCAGCGAGAGCAGTGTCGAGAGCTGATTGTTCGGCAGGAGTAATAGCATATGAATCTACTATTCCGGGAATATTAGGCCCTTTACTGACAAGGTAATCATGCAGCATAGTCCCATCGCTGAGCATACCTACAAATGAAGTACTAGCCTGCACCTCTACCCCACTGTCATCTACAAAGCTCATGCTAACTGACGTTGGGTTTATGAGATGTCCGCCAAGTGAGTCGTCTTGATTGTTCGCGTTTTTGTCATTTCCAAACCACCAGTCCTCATTTACTGCTCCACTATAAAGATGGTTCGGGTTTGAGGGGTTAGCTGTATAAAGACGAACATACCAGATACTATCGTAAACTTGCTGAGCTTCGCTAGGACTTACAGTCCACATATCAGGTGCGCCATTCGTAGCGGTATCCAAATCTCCTCCCCATGGGTTCTGAAGGCCAAAGGCATAAGGATGTATATTGGTAACGCTATCAGGGACTGTGACGGTGGTTAAGCGATTATACATAAAGGTATTACGGTCGATATACGTAAGATGATTCGAGATAGTGACCGAAGTAATCTGATTTCCCAGAAAAGCAGAACTACCCAGTGTCGTAACACTATCAGGGATCGTGAGGGATGTGAGTTGATTGTTTGAGAAAGCGTCCGAACCAATACTTGCTACACTACTTGGAATGTTAATTGAGGTGAGTTGATTATTATGGAAAGCATAATGATAAATACTACCCACAGCCACGCCACCGATAGAGCTCGGTATCTCAACATCCTTAGGGCACACTGGATTCGATATATTGTTGCTCTCGTTTTTGTAATACTTCGTGATCGTACCGGTAGCGCTATCAAAGGCAAAACACGTATCAGGCGGTGTGACGGCAGATACAGGTGTACTCGTAAACCAAGTAAAACTAACTACTGATAATATAGCTATCCCGAGTGAAGTCAGTACCTTTTGCATAATTACCGCCTCGCTTTTTAATAGAACAAAGACACACTACGTGTAATACGCATAGTGCACCTATCCCCTCGTTATTTGTATGTCCGTGGTGTTTGTCTCTCAAATGAAACTACGTTTATAATAACATAACCACAGGCAATTATATACTTGATGTTACCAAATCATGAAGAAGAGTTGGAAACAGTCAC
>CAZKIA010000028.1:0-5976 GCA_964552765.1 uncultured Candidatus Saccharibacteria bacterium | reverse complement strand
CTTCGGGCAAATCAATGCCAGGTGCAGCAAATTTGCGAGGAGTCGCAAATAGACGTGAGACGTAAGACATAAGACGATAGAAGACACATCTAACTACGTAAATAGCGCGTAAGTCCCGATAGGATTCGACCAAGCTCAGACGCTTCATCAAGCAATGCGATGGTATCAATTTTATATAGTTTTGACACCAAAATTAGCTGAGTCTCGACTTCTGCAAGTGATCCGAGCGCAATACTGGTAAAATGAACAATTTCTTTGTTGCCTGTTCTCCTCTGGCCCTCCGCAATATTTGAAGGAATTGATACTGACGCCCTACGTAACTGATCCGCTAAGCCATACGTTTCATGTTTTGGTAATTGATCAGTCACAGCGTATACATGTTCAACAAAATCCATAGCTTTCTGCCATGCAATTAAGTTTCGATAATTTCCCATATCTGTTGTGGCTACCTTATGTCCAACGTCTTAAGTCTCAGGTCTAATTAGCTTCGCTGCCAAGTATCGTCCCGGCATTGGCGCGGATCTCTTGTTTGAGGCTTTCGAGCTCGGCAGCCACGACATCGCGGTAGTCCGGGCGGTTCACTTCGAGCCACTTCAGCGACCCATATTCGCACAGGATAGCTAGCTCTGATGTACCCTGCGGCGCGGACTGCGACAACTGAACAAAATCTTGGCGCGAAGCATAGTCGGCCATATTTGCGAGGAACCAATCACGAACTTTTTGCTCATCCTGATCGACAAATGCCTCAAACTCACCCATCTGCTGCTCGCTCAATCCTTGTGACAATTTAGTCCCAACGCGCAACTCAAGCTCTTGATAGATGTGTTGCAAAAATGCCTGTTTTTGATCATCCGGCAAGCCTGCCAGTCCTACGTCTGTGAGAAAGTTATCGTCTAGTTGAAACATGGTTTTATCCTATTTAATTTACCTTATGGTTTTAATTATACTACGGAGTCTTAGCTGGAAGACCTTCAAAATACTTGCTTAGGCTATCTATGACCCTACCTGGAAGTCTACCGCCTTCTGGCATACTATTGATCACCCATCGATCACCTCCAGAAGTATTACCGATACGTTCAATTATCGGCGTGTCTGTCCCAGAATATTTCATATCACCAATATCTTTTTTGATATACTCAAGTGCTCCCTGAAGATCTGGATTACTATTTATTTCTACAATCCTATCGCCGTTTATCATGTCCCTGATGCGGTTCGGATCTTCTCTCAGGATAATCCAACTACGTGATGTCTGATCAGGATAGCCGTTTTCGGGTATAACTGTACTTGTGTCCATGCCTCGATCTGTGTCTGGCAGATCAGACAGACGCGGTAAATTAATAACTCCATCATTATCATCAACACCGTCACTCTCGCTCGATTGTCCAGCGGCCTCATCAACATCATGCTCCCGATACCACTCAAGGGATTTCTCGGTCGATGGCGGAAGCGACTCAGTGGTGACGATCTGCCCAACTGACTCATCGCTATCATGCCGCAATTCCCATTCGGGCGTTCTCTCGTTCGATGGTGATAACGACTCAGCTGTACCGGCCTGTCCAGCCAACTCATCACTATCATGCCGCAATTCCCATTCGAGCGTTCTCTGAGAGGATGGTGATTCTACCGTAGTAGCCGCAGGGTCATTATCCGGCTGTGCTGTACCAGCCGAGTCACTGTCGGTATTTTGTACGACAGCTTCCGTCGCTCCTGAGAAATGAGCGCCACGATCCACTAGCTCCTGCTGCAGTAGTGCAGCTGCTTTTGGATCCCAATGAGCAGTGCCAGGAGCGGAAATACCTATATCGTATTTACCATTACCCATAGAATAAACGTCATTGTCGACACCTGTAAGATCGATATAATCTCGACCAACTTGATCGACAAGACGCTGATGTATCTCAAACGCCTCCTGATCGGTGAGCGTTACACCATGCGCCTCGGCGGTCTGCATGATTTCATGCGTCAATCCATTTCCCTGCTCGACAATAAACAATGCATTGCTCAACTCCAAATTAGTGTCCGTTTCAGGCAACTGAGGAGTATCAATGATAGGCAAATTTTTAAGAGGCAGTTCATCCTCCCCTGAGGCAGCTCCTGATAACATCCCTCCTTCGTGTCCTGATGTCGTTCCTCCTTCAGGTCCAGATGTCGATGACCCTGCAATCACATGACCATCAGCTAAGTCGTTTCCGGTACTGAATACACCTTCGACGCGCGCGACTGATGCATCAACCGCCTCTTTAACATTGTCACGTGCCCCTTGAAGAGGACCAAGATTACCGCCAAGATTGAAGTGTGATGCCAGTCCGGCACCAACGCCACCAAAAACCATCGCCAGCGCCGTACCTGCAACTAACCGCTTTTGGTTATCGGATCGATACGACGCAGCACGCTCAGCCGTCAAGTCGGCTATAATTTCGTGCAATGAGCGCGAACTAGACCTTAGTGTTTCCTGCTCTTCCCTAAGTTCTGCTACTTTATCGAGATCACCTGCAGCCTCCGCCTCAGCAATATCGCTATCAAACCGACTAAGTTTGGTGAACATTCCTTCAGTATCACTCATGTATGTAGCACGAGCCTCGGCGATCCTATGCTCTATGTCACTTCGCTGTGCAGCTGCCAATTTTTCAGCGCCATCCATACTGTTCATTTTTTGGACGGCCGCAACTCTCGCAGCTCTGGCACCAAAGAATGCCGCTGCGCCACCAACAGCGCCTACCGCTGCGACTGGAGACAGTACCGTAGCAAGCGCAGCACCACCCATTGCGGTGACTGCATTCTTAGCAAGCGTCCCTTTGAGATTCTCTTTCTTATAACTCTCGGCGATATTTCGTCCAACCTGTTTAACGCCTTTCCACGAGAGAAGGCTAGCTGCCTCGGTAGTAGCCGGAGCATGAGGCGTCCATGACGCCCATTTTTCTGTAACGAATCGTGTGACACGATTGCGATTGGCTGATTTTTGAAGACGATACTGCTCCATACGCTCAACAAAAGTATTCGTCTGACTATCAACAAATGTGGCGATCGCTTCATTTAGCTCATCATCCGACAGCGCGCCACTTGCTTCATTTTCAACCATCATCTCTGTCGCAAGTGCAGCGGTCATATCCTCAAACTCTTGCTTTGCAGTATCGAGCCCACCAGACCTCTCAAATAACCCTGCTTTATCTGCTCGCTTTGCAAGTCGTTCACCGTACTTTTCCGCTAGTTGCGTAGACTGTTTTTTGAGATCATCAATACTCTCACCGTGATCTTCCATTGCTCTATGCGATGCTTCACGTGCCGGCTCTACATATCGAGCATTGAGATCATCAATCACATATTGCGCAGGGGTCTTATCGATAGCATCCTCATGCTCCGACCACCTATCAGCATTATGGTAGGCTACGTGACGGATGAGGTGATAATTTTTGTCGAAGACTTCGGGATCATCAGCTTCGTGGATACCGTGAGTCTCGAGATAATTTCGAGCTTGCGCATCGACAGCGTCGCTTACTCCTGGCTCATCTCTGTCTTCACGCAGTTTGTCGGCAACACCCAAAAAATGCTCTTCGAGCGCATAGGGCTGAAGCGCATCAGGCACGCCAAACAACTTTGCTTCATGTCGCTCTTTCTCGAGTCGACGCTTGGCGAAGTATGCTTCCATCCGCTTAATCGGTTGTGATTTTTCCATACTGTTTGTTTTTTGTGTATTCTCCTGTGTAACAGAATACCCTCTCTTCACTCAATATGCAATATTCTTATGCATACTAAAACACCCCTGATAACTCAGGGGTGTTTAGCGTTAGGTGGCACAAGCCGCCTCGTTGGCAGCACTAGGCTACCGGAGGTGAGGAAGCGGTCAGTCTAGTCCTCGCCTGCTTAGCGGTTCATGAGTGCACGACGAACGGCACTACGAGAACGTACGAAGCTGCTGATACCAAGACCAAGCGCGCTCGACCCAAAGAGTCCACCGACCAACATCTCAGGACCAGTACTAGGTAGCTCGGTTGGAGTAGTTGGAGGCGTAACGACAGTTTCACAATCCTTTGCTTCCATCGAGTGCTTTTTAGCATCGAAATCAGATTTGCGGATCGTTACTATCTGTTTTGTATCACGTTCACAAACACGAATCTTTTCACAGTCGTCGAGGTTACGAGAATGCTTTGCGGCATCGTAGTCACTCTCTTTGATTGTAATAACCGTGCTAGACGAAAGTTCACAGACTTTGATATACGTAACTGGCAAGACTTTACAGTCATCGAGGTTACGTGAGTACTTAGTCTCATCAAAGTCTTTTTTGTTGATTGTGATCACTGTTTTGGTAGAAAGCTCACAAACTCGTTCTTTACAATCTTCGAGATTTTTTGAGTGCTTGGTAGCATCAAAATCAGTCTCTTTGATCTCTTTGACAGTCCATGTGCTGAGCTCACAAACTTTGATCATTTTTACAACAACTGGCTTACAGTCATCGAGGTTACGTGAGTACTTAGTAGCGTCAAATGCGCTTTCTTTGATCGTGACAATTGTCTTGTCACTAAGGCGACATACTTGGATGTCTTTGTCCTCAGGCTTGACTTCAACAGTCGTCTGACATGCAGGAGCTGTCTTGTCGCCAACTGATGTCGTAACAGTCAATACGACTGTGTAAACACCAGTATCTGTTAGCGTAACGGTACCTGAGTTGACAGCAAGTGCATCACTGTTAACAGTAACAGTCTTTATAACTGCACCGGCGCTGTTTTTGACAACAAAGGTGTATTTGCTAACAGTTGCACCGTTTTGTACAGTGGCAGAGCCGTCAAAGCTAAACTCTGTGCGGCTAATTTTGTTAGCAGTGATAGCGGTACATGCTGCCGTAGGAGTTGGTTGCTCACATGTCTTAGTAACCGTTACGTCTGCATCATCACTTTTACCGCCAAAGCCGGTGATAACTGATGCTACGTTTTTAAGCGTATTCTCGCCACATACTGGCAGCTGTGCGTTTGCAGCAACTTGACCAGTAAATGTTACGAAGGCGTTGATAGTTGGTCCATAATGGCCAATATTTGCACCTGTCGTGAACAGTTCATCTGGCATTGAGTACATGTTTGGATAAACGTAGTTTGCATTTTGCATTTTCGCCGTACCAGGAACATAGGTGATACCAGCTGGCAATGCATCCTTGATAGTAACGTTATCTAATTTTACCTCACCAGTGTTAACAAACTTGATTCGGTAATCAACCTTGTCGCCAGGATTGACGGCAACAGTTTGACCATAGGTCGTCGTGCCATTCTTACGAACATCTTTAACGATGGTAAAGTCTGGCTGTGCAGCGAACTGTGGCTTCACTTTGTATTCAACATAGCTCAGATATTTGAAACAACCAGGGATGATACCATCACCAGCTTTTTCATATCCGAGTAGAGCACCGCCACTAGTAACAATACTGTCGGGAAGTGGCTGCCCACTACCTCCAGCAGCATAGCCGCTGTTGTAGATACGAGCGCTACCAGCAACATAGGCAAGATTAAAATCTTGGCTACTTGTGAAAGCAACGTCATCCCATACCTTTACAGGGTTGGCGTTATCAGCACTTACAAAGTTACTGACAGTAACACTTTTACCTGTTGTCGTAGGAACAGATGCGCTTGCACGTGTATTGACAGCATTTAGTTTGAGGTTGTCACCTGCGTTGTTGTGCACAACCATACGAACAATATATTCTTTACCTGGCTCGACAGTAACGCTGTCAGTCCAAGCAGCTGAACCTCCCGCTACATCTTTGGCGCGTGAGAAATTGCGTTCGTCACCATCGATCGGATTGTTGGTGATCGAGTTGAACGTTACGTACGGTGCAGGACTCTCGACTGTAAATGTCGTCCGAGTCGGACCCCATGCAAACGTCAAAGCGGCTGATGCACCCGCTACTACAAGAGCAGCGATGACACCAAAACGCTTTGGTACGTAACGTAATTTAGTAAGCAGATTTTTCATTATAAAAATCCCCTTTCA
>CAZKIA010000027.1:0-6413 GCA_964552765.1 uncultured Candidatus Saccharibacteria bacterium | reverse complement strand
GCTGCACGGTCTTGCCGAGGAATTTACCGGCGCGTTCGTCTTCGATCAACTGTTTAAATAGTCGGCCTGACAGCGTGATGCTGTCGCGCGTCATTTCCTCATCCAAAAAACGTTCGTAGTGTCCGAGATCGAGGTCTGTCTCGGCACCATCACGCGTCACAAAGCATTCGCCGTGTTCGGCAGGATTGAGCGTCCCAGCATCGACATTGAGATATGGGTCGCATTTTTGTAGCGAGACGCGCAAACCTCTGGATTTTAAAAGAGCACCGAGGCTAGCCGCGGTGATACCCTTACCAACTCCGGAGAGCACGCCCCCTGTCACAAAGATATATTTGGGGGTGTTCTTCATGTAGATTAATTATACCAAATTGTCGCTCTACTATCATCCGTAAAAAATACTACGTGGCGGAGGGAGAGGGATTCGCTTTGCTCGATCAATCTCGCAAAGTGCCGGGGATGTCTACCGCAGACATCCCGTTCGAATCCCTGACACATCTATCAATACAAAAATAACATACGCATGCGGATGTTATTTTTATCTTGGCGGAGAGAACAGGATTCGAACCTGCGATAACATTGCTGCTATACACGCTTTCCAAGCGTGCGCCTTCAACCACTCGGCCACCTCTCCTCGTCGCAATGGACTACGTTTATTGTGTTTTGAGATAAGTCCCAAAACTTCATCGCTTCGTCATTGCTCCTCTCAACAAAAATCAAGATATTTTTGTTGGATACAGCTACAAATAATCGCAGCACTATCGGGGGTTATTGTAACATATGTCGTAAAAATTGCTTTTTTGCAAAAACCTGTTGTAATTTAACTCAATCTGTTATATAGTAGGATGAAATAATCCTAAATAAGGTAGCTTCGATGCCACGCAAGAAAACAACTGGGCCAATTATTCAACTGGCTGGGATTACAAAGGAATACGGTCACGACGACACTCTTTTGGTGGCGCTCAACGGTATTGATTTGACGATCGACAAGGGTGAATTTGTTGCGATCATGGGACCAAGCGGTTGTGGCAAAACAACGCTCCTCAATATACTCGGCCTGCTAGATTCGGCGACGGATGGTGAATATGTTCTCAATGCTATCGATGTTGAACAGTTGTCGCAGCATCGACGCGCGCACATACGTTCACACGAAATCGGATTTGTCTTCCAAAGTTTCAATTTACTCCCCCGTATGACAATTATTGACAATGTTGCCCTCCCGCTGACCTACACTAATATGCCACGCTACAAGCAGCACAAAAATGCCAGTCGTTTGCTCAAAACATTTGACTTATCAGAGCGTGAATACTACATGCCCACACAACTCTCCGGTGGACAGCTGCAGCGTGTTGCTATCGCTCGCGCCCTGGTTAATCGCCCCAGCATCATCCTGGCCGATGAGCCGACCGGCAATCTCGATAGCAAAGCCTCGGAAATTATCATGAACGAGCTCAGTGATATTCACAGACGTGGCAACACAATTATCATGGTCACTCATAACCCCGACCTCACCACATATGCAACTCGCATCATTCATATGCGCGACGGTCGTATTTCTCGTGATACCAAACACCCAGAACCGGTAGCGGACCCTCGCAAAAAACGCCCGCTAGGCGCAACTACCAAGAAACGAGGCAGCAAATGACCATATCATCATATATTCGCGAGAGCATCACTAGCCTACGCAGCACACGCGTACGCACAGGGCTGACAACACTCGGTATTATCATCGGTGTGCTATCAATCACACTGGTCATGGCACTTGGTGAAGGCGCCAAACGCACCATCGCCAATCAGATAACTGGCCTGGATAGTGGCATTATCATCGCCAAACCTGGTGGCAGCGACCAGCGAGCAGCGCTCAGTAGCTACAATCCGTTTTCTGTTTCATCGACTTCAACATTGACCGAGCGGGATGTACGATCAATCAACGACCTGCAGGCCACAAATGCTGTTGCGCCATTGATGTTTATCAATGGTACCGTCAAACATGGCACACGCACAGCCACGAATGCTCCTATCATCGCCACAACCCCTGAATTTGCTGATTTGTTTAAACTAAAACTTGTTTCTGGTCAATTCGTTAGCGAAGAAACCAACCGTAACACAGTTGTGCTCGGTCATGACACGGCACTCGACATCCTTGGCAATGACCAAGTACGAGGACAGGAAATTATGATCAAAGGCCGTCCGCATACCGTCATCGGTGTACTCAAGCCAACCAATACCCCTATCAACGCTATCGGTGTCGACCTCGACCGTAGCGCCTTTATCAGTCTCGACGACGGAAAGAGCTTTAACCAAGGCATCGCCCAAATCGGTCAACTTATCATGCGAGCAAAAGATATGTCTCAAACTGCTAGCACTGCTGCCACTATCGACAAATTACTCATCGTCAATCACAATGGCGAACGGGATTTTAGCGTCATTGAGGGCAAGGATGCCGCCACTTCAAGCAATGCCTTTTATGATATCATTGTTTTTATTACAGCAGCAGTCGCGACTGTTGCGCTCCTCGTCGGCGGTATCGGCATTATGAACATCATGTTAGTATCTGTGACCGAGCGTACTCGAGAAATCGGTATACGAAAAGCTCTGGGTGCAAGTAACGGGCAGATATTGTGGCAGTTTTTGATTGAGGCTCTCACAATGACTGTTGTCGGTGGATTTATTGGCCTGTGCGGCGCTTATATAATTGCATTCTTCATCGCAACGGTATTCTCTTTCCAACCAGCCCTGACCTGGACAATCATTGGTATAGCGATGGGGCTTGCTGTTGCTGTCGGTGTTATTTTCGGCCTCTATCCAGCCGTAAAGGCTTCTCGTAAAGACCCCATAGAAGCATTACGGCAATACGAGTAATCTTAAAGATTTAAACGATCTTCCTCTGTTTGAAATAATCCATCACGCTCTGTAGCTAGCTGTAATACATCATCGACAATCTTGGTAGAGACATTATCGCCATATAGGTTCCCAACCGTAGCCATCGCTTTGTTATGCATGGCGCCTTTGATAATCTCGGCGACAAATCCGCTGTCAATCGGCGGAGCTTGGATATTTGCACCAGCCAACACAGATTCACCGCGATCACTACCAAAACGCAACGTCACGCAAGGTATACCTAAAACATTCATCTCTTCTTGCATGCTGCCAGAGTCAGTCGCCACTGCCGCACAACGCCGCATAGCAGCAATAACATCCCTGTAGTACGGCCACACATCCGAGTAAATAAAGGTATCAGGGTAGGCTTTTACCAGGTTTTGAAGCCTCTGGCGCAAGCCGAATTCATCAATTGCAGCTTCTGTGCCAAATAGCGAGATGAGGAGAACGGAATACCCCTCTTTCACGAGCTTCTCCATGGCATCAAATAGCACCGTAAAGCGATGTTTATCCTGAGTATTTTCGCGGCGATGAACACAGAACCGCACAAATTCACCGCTATCAAGCTGCGGATATCTTTCAAATATTGTAGATTTTTGGGCATCATTCATCGCTCGACGCGTAGCATCAACCACGGTATTGCCGACCACTCGTATACGATCCGCACCGAAGCCCTCATTTATCATGAATTCTTTATCAATCTCAACTGGTGCCGCATGATACCCCGATGCTGGCTCTGATACTCGGGTATTGAACTGTTCGGGAAACGGTTCCATACTGCCAAGCTCAAAGTTATCTCGATCTTGCAGTGCTTTATAGTACTTTTGCCAGTCAAAGATGCCGTGTTTGTAATCATTATAAAATGACTCGTATACAGTCGCTTTTGGCGTCAGCGTTCGAATGCCAGCTTCGACATGAGCGCAGGCAACTCGATGCATGTACGAGCTTAGCCCAATTGCCATGGATGTACTCGTATCGCCATGAATATACGGGATAGGAGTCTTGCCCTGACTTTGAAGCCACTCTAGAACCATTCCAAATCGTTCGATCATCTGCGAGACTTTAGTATGCAGGCTGCCATCAATGCTAAGGTGGATATCTGCATCTATCCCAAATTCTTCCATCATCCCGCCGCTGTAACGAAAGTCATAATGCTGACCGGTATGGCATAACAGGACTAACTCTCCCCTTTCTTTCAACTCAGTGTACAGCGGAGCTTGCTTAATAATATCGGGCTTGGTAGCTATGAGCACGATATGCACGAGCCGCTTGTCGCTATCCGTAACTTTTTGCAATGCCTTTTTGGTGAAATGCTCCATATTTATCCTTCGACGTTAAAGCTTATAAATATTCCTCAAGACCACGCCGCTTCAGTTCTGTAATGACATCTTTAATGCCTTGGCTATTATGCTTATTCATAACCAGTAATGAATCAGGCGTGTCAATGATGATAATGTCGCGCAATCCGACGGTTGCAATGAGTTTCTTGTCATGTTCAGAACGAATCATACAACCCTCGCTGCCGATATCAACATATTCTTCTGTACCATGGACAATACGATTGTCCTTTTCTTCTGCCAGCAAATCATGAAGCGCACTCCAGTTGCCAATATCATCCCATGTAAATTCAGCAGGAACCATGACGAGCGGAAATTTGCGCGTATTGATAACCTCAGCTTCATGTACCATGGCTGGCGATTTCTCAAAATACTGAGGATTGTTATGATCGAGAAATGCTCGAACGCCCTTTACGCTCTCAGGGCCAGCTTCGATATACGCATCAAGCAAAGTTTTTGCTTTAAAACAGTAATACGCGACACTCCAGTAATAGTCCCCTGATTCCAGATATTTTTTCGCAACCGCAAGCGTAGGTTTTTCGACAAATTTTTCAACCGAGAAAATTTCAGGTGATTGTTGCACCTGCGCGTCAACCTTTATGTAGCCAAGACCGGTATCAGGCCGGGTTGGTTTTACACCGATCAATCCAATGGTACCTGGATTGCGGCCAATATAATCACGAACTGTTTGCAGTGTTTCATGCAAACGATGCTCTTCAGCAATCACATGATCAGACGCCATAGAAAAGATAACTGCTTCGGGGTCACGCCGATAAATAACTTCGCTAAATAACGCAAATGCTAAGGCGGGACCTTTAGCAAGAGGCTCAATCACCATGTTGTGTGAAGGTATTTCAGGCAGTAATTTCTGTATGTGCTCAGCATAGTTCGCGGTCGTTGAAACAAAGATGTGATCTGGATCATACAAAGTACGCAAACGATCGTACGTATCTTCTAACAGAGACTGATTTGTCACCAAATTTTGCATTTGTTTCGGCAAATCTTCGCGGCTAAGCGGCCATAGGCGGGTTCCGGATCCACCGGCTACGATAACCGCATAATTATGTTTTTCTTTCATAGTCATCACAGACATGCACTTCCTCTCACGCGATCTATCTTAGTAAACATAAAATACCACGCGGCATTATGACAATTGCGGCGGCTTGCCTAGCTCAATCTTAAACTTTTCAACCAGCTCGACCGGACTTGGATCTACCCCATTAAGGATTCCGAGATATATCGTCACAAAATCACCAAAGAGCGTCAAATATAACATATGTTCAAGCTCGGAATTGCCCTCAGCGTTGACTGGTAAGGCTTTGGGCCGCATGCCGGAAAGTAATCTGTCCGACACTTCAAACCTTTTTTGCGTGCGTTCATGCTCGAACGACGAAAGCAGATCAATCACGGCGAAAGGCTTTTCTATAGGATGTGACGTCCATCCCATAAACTCGTTGTGATTAAACTCAGGATACAGTCCGTACCAGGAAGTATTTTTGGAGCTTTCGTTAAACCCGATTTTCCATTTATAAGCGGCGGCGGACATCTTTGGGCCAGAATACACAATCGGTGTTTTGCCCATTAGCTTGAGTGCCAGTTGTTTGGCAGGATTATCCGTAACAGGCACATCTTTTGTCCATTGTTTGACTGACGACGCAAGATGGCGCGCGGCCGTGCCCAGCTGTTCAAGCACTCCCTCTTCGGCTAAGCCGTATGCGACCAGAATTTCAACCAGTATCCGATATGAGTAAAATACCGCCATACGCGGTTGGACTGCTTTTGGTATCGTCACAAGCGGCAGATCGTGCTGGCGAGCTAACGCTTCCAGTTTGCCGCCGCCAGCACAAATAACAAGAATGGCCTGTTTATCCATAGCCTGATGACAGGCGCTGAGTGTCTCCTCAGT
This sequence comes from uncultured Candidatus Saccharibacteria bacterium, assembly GCA_964552765.1. Taxonomy (GTDB): domain Bacteria; phylum Patescibacteriota; class Saccharimonadia; order Saccharimonadales; family Saccharimonadaceae; genus JAPUDQ01. The sequence continues at coordinate 293 of CAZKIA010000027.1, read as the reverse complement.
ATTGCCGGAATAGCTGGCCGCTATCACAAGCGTTTGCTCGTTTACAAATGCCGGCAGATCATAATCTTTACAGATGATGTACGGCACCTTCAGCTGCGGCCATTGCCGAGCGAATTCTGCCTGGAGAGAACTGCCTCCCATACCTGCGAACACAACGTTGGCGATTGTCGGTAATTTATCCGGTCGATTAACATGAAAATCATGTACTAACTGCTCAGTGGTCTCGGCTGCAAGCCCGAGCGCATTTTGCGGGTCACGCTGAGCTATCACATTGGCATTATCAAGTATCTCCA
>CAZKIA010000026.1:0-9048 GCA_964552765.1 uncultured Candidatus Saccharibacteria bacterium | reverse complement strand
ATCGCCAGCTGCGGGAGCCGGCGGCGGTTTGCTCCGTCCAGGTGGCGCCGGAGTCGGTGGAGGTGTAGATGGAGCCGCCGTTGTTTACTGCTGCTAGCTTAGTGCCGTCGGCACTGGAGGTGATAGATCGCCAGCTGCGGGAGCCGGCGGCGGTTTGCTCCGTCCAGGTGGCGCCGGAGTCTTGGCTGGTGTAGATGGAGCCATTGCTCGTCCAGTCCAACCCTATAACCGCCAGCTTGGTACCGTCAGCGCTGGAGGTGATGGATTCCCAGTTTCGGGAGCCGGCGGATGTGCGCTCTGCCCAGGTGGCGCCGGAGTCGGTGCTAGTATAGATGAAGCCACCCCCCTCAGTCGCAGCTAATTTTGTGCCATCAGCACTGGAGGCAATACTAGTCCACGATTTTGTGTCTCCATTCATGGCTTTGTTTTGCCACACATAATCCCCTGGCAGAGCCTGTACAAGTGGCCCAATGATGATACTTGCACATAATAGCAATAGGCTAAAGATCGCCAAAAAAGATTTCTGTTTCTTCATGTTTTTGTCTTCCATTTCACGTTCCACACGTGTCTTTGATATACAGCGGCAGTATATCTAATGATGGTTATGGTTGTCAAGTGGTAATATGAAAAATACAATCAACAAACACGAAACAAAGTTAGCTCTAGGTAATCTTGTGCCGAGTCATCTTTGAATTAGCTGTTGTTACCAACCTAATTCTAACGGCTGTTCCGTTTTAGCTCCTGTGTCATGAGCGCTCTAGCTCAAGTACGGTCATAGCGGCAGGCAGAACCGACCCCTTGATCTTGTACGATGCTGTCTTCTCATGAGTAGCGCTGAGTTCCTTTACAAAATCCTCTACCGAGTCATCCTGAGGAACTTCATACTTAATTGCTTTATCGGCATAATGAGTCGGAATGACAATTTTTGGCTCAAGTTGCTTGACCATCTTGGCTGCCTGGTGAGCATCAAGCGTGTAGCCGTTGCCGCCTATTGGGATAATGGCAATATCGATCACACCAATTGCCTCAAGCTCTTCATCCGTGAGTGGCTCATGAGTGTGCCCGACAACAACAATGCGAATTCCTTCAGCTACAATTCGATACATTGTGGCTTGCTCGCTGCCGTCGTGGTCGATCATGCGCTGGGTCGGGATGCCCTTCACAGACACTCCCCGGATCTCGTATTCACCTGGCCCATCGACAGCCACACCCTTATCGGTAGCTGGATTAAAATCAGTCTGCGTTGCTAAATATACAGCATCTTTCTCTGTTATATCCTTTAGTCCTAGCTTTGACAGGGCACCGTCTATCACTATTGTTTCCTTTTTTACAGCGATCTCAACGCAGTTACCACCTCGGTATGTTAGCTCCATAGTATCTCCTTTTTACCTTTCACTCAAAATATTTTCAGTATCAGCCAAAACGGTATGTTTTCCTGATGTGATAGAAACAACGAACTTATCACGAATACTGAGACGATAATAAAAATCTTGATAACTCATGACAACAAAATTGAGGCTACGATTTTCTTCTTCTTCGAGTTCTTTGATAAACTTCCGTACCTGCGTCTTATTTGTATCACCAGCAATCAGCACATCAATATCACTCGTTGAGCCTTTAACCATCCCGCCAGAAAAGATAAATACACGCACATCACCAAGTGCCTTAAGGCGCTTTGGCCAGTCATTCGCATCTACCTTTGCATCGTCGGTGATAGTACCAGACATAGTATCTGAAAATATCTCGTGCAGCGGCTTAAAGTGCGGGTACTCTTGGTTGATCTCATAGTAGAGACGATTATTGCTGGTCTCGCTCTTGATAATGCCAATACTGAGCATGTTGGCCAGTTCTCGCCGGACAGAGTTGATCTGCTCATCGATCTTGCGGGTAATCTCACGTACATAAAATGCCCTATTTGGGTTGTTTAAAAATAGGTGCAATAGTTTTACTCGCGTTTTTGAACCAAATAATGCGTCAATCACTGACAATTTCCCTCTTGTTATCGAATACTATAGTAGCACGGATTAGACGTTAGGTGATAGAGATTAGATGATAGGTGTTTTTTGACCTTCGATTATACGCATAATATGTTCCCTAGCTTCATCGAGCGTCAGCCAGCGAACAAAGTCGTGACGTTTGAGCCACGTGATTTGTCGTTTGGCGAGCTGGCGATCTTTGATAATAAATAATTCTTTGGCCCGATCAAGGCTAATCTCGTCATCAATATACTGGTGAATAATCGGGTATATGTTACCGCTCATGCTCTCATGATCTGAACCATAGAGCGACATAAGCCTTGTTGTTTCCTTGATGATCCCATCGGCAAATATCTCTTCAGTGCGCTGAATTATTCGCTTTTCAAGCTCGTGTTTATCTGTAGCTATTGCTACAACGATAATATTTTTTGATGGCCTATTACCCCTGTTATCATTGATGCCTCCCTGCTCAAGCGCACGGATGAGATGACGCTTATTGTGATGGTTATGCGGTATAGAAATATGTTGTTTTTTTAATAACTCAATTATTTGATCGACCGACATCGCTTCGTATTTACGTCGTTGATCGTGATCTGCATCGGCACCAAATTTATAGTCAAGTATGAGGCCGTCAATATACAGGCCTGTACCCCCAACAATAAATGGTATAGCCCCACGATCTCGTATCTCAACAATAGATTGGCGAGCTAATCGTTGAAAATCCGCCGCGGTAAACCGCTCATCAGGATTAGCCACATCGAGCAGATGATGCGGTACCCTTGCTTGGTCGGCGAGCGTTGGCTTTGCGGTACCAATATCCATACCTCTGTAAACAGTCCGTGAATCCGCACAAATTATTTCGCCGCCATAGCGCTCGGCAAGATCGAGTGCAAGCGCGCTCTTGCCGCTCGCAGTCGGGCCGGTAATGACGAGTAAGAGGGGCGCGGGATGAGGGATGAGGGATGACATTAGTCAGGCCTCCAGCGAAGTGAATCGAACTCAATTACTCGATAATCCACGACACGAATACCCTCAGCCTCAAGCGCTTGTCTGTGACCTTCTTTACCTCCGTAGTAGCCGCTCGCACAGTCGCCCAATCGATTTACCACCCGGTGCCATGGCAGCTCTATCGGCCCAAAATGTGCCAGACCACCGACCTGACGTGCAGCGTATGGATGCCCTGCTAATGCCGCAATATCTCCATACGTCATCAAGCGACCGCGTGGTATTGAGGCGACAATTTCGTAGACATTCTCCCTAAAGTCTGGGCTGTTCACCAACAAACTCCAAGACATCTGGCCACCCCTGACAACGACGCAACTCACTATTAGCACGGTTCCAGCCGTAGTGACCAAACAGTATCGCATCGACGCCACACGCAAGCGCACTTTCACAGTGCTCGACATTATCGTCGATCAACAAGTATGCTCCAAGCTGTTGGCATAACTGGCCTTTCGACATCTTGCTTGCATCTCGATGCGAATCCGTAAAATACAGATCAATTTCCTTTCCTGGAAAATGCTGTTTGAGCCATCGCCTGGTAGCCGACTCCCACTGCGCATCCCTCGACGTAATCAGGACAATATCATACGTATCAGAGAGCGTATCGATCGCATACTGCGCACTCGGCAGTAGCGGCACATACGACTGATCAACTGCCATCTCGCTGATCATATCTTTGTATCTTACATCCTGAAGGTCATGCATCGCCCACACGCGCTCGTAATACCCCCAGTACTCACCTTCAACCGCATAATCTTCAGAGGTCAGATCAACCCCAAGCCGTTGATTGACAAGTTTTCGCAGTGTTTCAGTACTTTCGGCTAAGGTGTCGTCGATATCGATTGCTATGATTTGCTTCATGTACCATGATTCCCTTATAGCGATGACTTGCTTGCCCGAGCTTTCACTTCATTTGCAAGACTCGTGATAAACTGATCCACCGCATAATCTCGTTCCACGTCGCCAAGCACCGCCAGGTCAGCCCGTACGCGAGGAGCCAGGCGCCCACTCTGGACTTCTTTGTCGCCAATCACCAGCGTATACGGCACGCGCCAGACTTCAGCACTACGAATCTTTTTACCAACCGATTCGTTGCTGTCATCAATAGAGACGCGCAGACCCACATCCTCGGCTTTTGTCCGAAGATGTTGTACAAATTGCACCACACTCTCATCGTCTTTTACCTGAATAATCCTCAGCTGCTCGGGCGATAGCCATAGGGGGAACTTACCTGCCGTATGCTCAATATAAACACTCAAGAAACGTTCGATCGAGCCAAGAAGTGCGCAGTGAATCATGACTGGTGAATGCTTTTCACCTTGATCGGTGGTGTACTCGAGGCCAAATCGCCCAGGCTGTACAAAGTCAAGCTGAACAGTTGCCACTTGGTGCTCACGACCGATAGCATCTGTCGCCATAAAGTCAATCTTTGGCCCGTAAAATGCCGCTTCTCCGTCGGCTTCAAAGTAATCGAGCTCGTTCGCCACAACTGCCTGCTTGAGTTGCTCTTGAGCTGAAACCCAAAGCTCGGCGTCACCAAGGTAGCCATCACTATCGTCACGATAACTAAGCCGTACACGAAGGCCCATACCAAGCGCCCCATAGAGGTCACGGGCTGCGCTAAGAAGCTGATTAATCTCTTGTTCTATCTGATCGTGGCGGCAAAAAACATGGCTATCATCCTGCGTGAGAGCACGTACGCGACTCAAGCCACCAAGTTCGCCTGTTTTTTCATCGCGATAATCTGTCGTTGTCTCGAGATAACGGATTGGCAGGTCGCGATAGCTTCGCGGCTGAGAGGCATATATCTGTGTATGATGCGGGCAGTTCATTGGCTTGAGGGCGAATTCATCACTTGTTTCCTGGCTTTTGACAAGGAAAAGTTCATCCCCAAATTTATCCCAATGGCCCGATGTCTTATAGAGATCAATCTTGGTAATATGGGGTGTCCATACCTGTGAAAAGCCGTATGCCTGACGCAGCTGATTTGAAAAACGAGCCAGCTGCTCGCGCAGGATTGTCCCGCGGGGCGTGAAGAGCGGGAGCCCACCTCCAACTAGCGGCGAAAAGGTAAACAGGTCGAGTTCCTGACCGAGCCTGCGGTGGTCACGCGCCTTGGCTTCTTCGAGCTGCTTTAGGTAATGATTGAGCTCTTTGTCATCTTGAAAAGCCACTCCATAGAGGCGCTGCATTTGGGCGTTGTCGGTCTTACCACGCCAGTAGGCACCAGCGATACGCATGAGCTTAAACGCCCCTACGCTGCCCGTCGTGGCCAAGTGCGGCCCACGGCATAGGTCGGTAAAGTCGCCATCGGTATAAAATGAGACGGACTCAACTTTGCTGTCGCCCTCAGCCGACAAGCCCAGTTCAGCACTGTCGAGCTCGCGTGCGATAGTCGTACCAGCTCGTTTGAGGTCATTTAAGAGCTCTTCTTTGTATGGCTGCTCCTTTTCACGTGCCCACGCTATTGCCTCATCTACGGGCATGTCAGAGCGTTCAAAGGCATGATTTGCTTCGACAATTTTACGCATCTCGGCCTCAATCTTCGGAAAATCGTCTTCGGAGATTTTTGTCTCACCGAGATCAATATCATAATAAAACCCATTCTCTACGACCGGCCCGACCCCGAACTTGGCATGCGGCCAGAGGTGCTGAACGGCTTGCGCCATGATATGTGCGAGGCTGTGCCGCATTGCATAGAGCTGTTTGTCATCCATCATTTACTCCTCTTAAAAAATTAAAAAACACGCTGTCAGATGATCATTCATCTCGCGTGCTTCGGTCCGCCTGAAAGACGGAGGTTCCACCTCAGCATTTTACTGTTGTCGCAGGCTTTTTACGTGTGTCTGCGGCCGCTCCCACGTGCTCCAGAGGTGGTTAGTCTCTCTCATCGCTCCACTCTATAGTAGCAAACCCCTGATAGATTGCAATCCCCGCCTCTGTTTGATATCATATTTTGAGATTGTATTTTTTCTAGAATCTATAATCTACCTTCTAAAATCTATTTTGAAGGGCGATTAGCTCAGCTGGCTAGAGCGCCTCATTGACGTTGAGGAGGTCGGGGGTTCAACTCCCTCATCGCCCACCACAGTAAAATACCGATAATCTGTCGGTATTTTACTATTTAAGCACTATAGTATCGTAGTCAGAGTACTTACTCCGCACGCATCGTACTAAACAGCGTCAACCAATCATCCTCAGTAATTGCCTGTGGTGGATGTGCGATGAGTAGCGTGTCTTTTGCGAGCAACAGGGCGGAATCACCACCTGGTGCGTAGTTCTCTTCTTTGAGCATATGTATAACAGACACATTACCAAGCGGTGACATAAATACGGCAAATGGCTTCAATGAGCCGATGAAACGATCATACGCCGCACGGTCATCTTTATAGGCAAGTGGTGCTGTGCTCTGCGTAATAATAACTTTCTTGCTCTGTAGTGTAGCAGTATAGGTCAGTGTTTTTTCTGCAACGTTATACTGCCAGTCGGATAATACAATGTCTTTGTTGCCTGGCGCCAAGATCGTAAACGACACTTGCCGGCGGATATCTTCTGGTGATCGAGGTGTAGGATGCAGCGCATACCACGTTATTGCACCGATGGCAGCCAACACCAACCCTACGCCGATAGCCCTTATGAGATTTTTTTTGCGTGTGGATGACATATGTCTAGCATACCATTTGGTAGTGAGACGAGCCTACCAGGAGATAACCCATATCTCACCGCGACCCCCAGTGCCGCCAGCGCCGCCAGTCGTGCCACCAGCGCCGCCACCGCCGCCACCGCCACCAGCGGCACCGCCCGCACCACCGGTAAAGCCGGTCGCACCACCAGAACCGGCACCGCCGCCGCCAGTACCACAAGCTGTAGCCGTACCTGCCGTTCCTGCTGTACCATTACTGCCAGTACCCCCGCTAGCGCCACCGCCAGCTATATATGATCCCCCCTTGCCAGCTATGCCACCAGAAAGGCCTGCAGCTCCAGAACCACCACCGCCACCTGTTCCACCCAAGATTGAGCTACCACCAGTCGCACCTGATGTATTATTGGCTGAAACACCGCCGCCGGCACCACCAAATTGAGAATTGCGTCCACTATTGCCACCTTGCCACCCGATAGCATCAAGACTACCACCGCCAGCATATTCACCGCCAATGGTACCACTCGCATTCGTTAAACCACCGCCACCGCCGCCACCGCCAACGGGTGTGCCTCCTGCACCACCGCCAGCAGAAGCATATGTACCAAAAGTAGAAGCGCTACCATTGCCACCCACGCTAGAAGCTGCACCAGCCGTTCCACCAATACCTACTGTAGCGGTAACAGTTGAGGTGAGGGCGCTAGCCGGAAAGAATCGTTCAACATGAGCACCGCCGCCGCCACCAGCACCACCAATGTTTATACCCCCGCCGGCACCACCGCCACCGCCACCACACGCAATGACCATCACAGCAGAAGCACCAGCGGGCTTTGTCCAAGTGTTAGCACCAACGGTGGTGTAGTTGTTTACCGTTACGCCGGTCACCATACTTACCCACGTACCATTTTCACAGGCACGAAACTTGTTACTAGTGCTGTTGTAATAGATACTACCAGATGTACAGGCTGGGTCGGCAGCAGCCGTACCAAGCCCAAGAACACCCTTGAGGTTAATATTACCCGTACCGGCATTGATGTTAATGGTCGTCGCACCAGTGGTGTTACCAATCGTAATCGTCTTTGCATTGGCATTTGTACCGATATTGATAGCGCCGGTAGTACCGGAGTCTAAGTTGAGTGCGTACGTCCCAAAAGAAGAAATAGTCAACGGAGATATAATGCTACCCTGGAGGTTGGTGAGACTCACGATGCTGTTTGTCGTATCCACATTCAACACGGTCGCACCCATATTGTTTTGAAGCATCAGTGCAGTAGTAGAATCTGTGCTATTTCTCATTATGACCTTACCGGTATTATCAACAGATAGGAGCTGACCTGACGTACCGCCGCTATCTAAGTACAGCGGGTAATTGCTAGCACTGCCACCTGTGATAGCAGCCGAGTAGAAGCCGTACGAATTGACTATTCCTGTCCCGCCACTATCGGCGTAGACGGCATAGCCATTTGTCATAGCCCCCCCGCCAACGGCACCGTATAGTCCTGCAGCTCTTTGGATCAAGCCTGCACCAGATTCGGAAATGACCTTACCAGATGACCCCATAATCAGACCTGACGAAGTATTGGATGCTCCAGACCAGGTAATTTGACCAAGCTGTGCCATCATATTGCCGCTGTATGCCGTGCCACTCCCACCCAGATAAATCAACTGTTGGTTGCCAAAGTATGCACCATTAGATGTTGGGCCTGGATTAAGTGTTACTTTCATGTTTGTACCGCCCAGGAAGCCAGTATTACCAGACTGAGAAACATTGACATAAAAACCTGATCCACTCCCACTTGCTGTTGGGTTAATAGTGACGCTACCAGCGGTGCCAGAGTTAAGTACGATACTCGTAGTGTCGGTAGTATTACCAATCGTAATCGTCTTTGCATTGGCACTCGTGCCGACATTGAGAGCACCCGTCGTACCGGAGTCCACCGCCAAGGCCGTTCCTGCTGCAGACTGCAATAGTGGTGTTATCACACTCATATCTGCTCGAGTAGTGCCGTTTATCCACATATTCCCTATCTGAGCTATACTGTTTTGATTCTGGATGACATTACCACCCGTCATACTGCTGTCGCAAAGACTGAGTTGATTGGCACTATTCTGACAGATCATAGTGGTGCCTGTATCAGCACTGAGGTTAACTTGAGTGAGGCCAGCCAGGACAGTGGTACCAGTCGTAAATAATGTACCAGTGATAACAGAGCTCGCCTGGAGAGAATCACCGATCTGAACGCTACCCGTGTAGGCACCGTTGCCAGTAACACTTAACTGAGTACTTGAATACAAGGTGTAGATTTGATCACCACTCGCCGCTGCCGCTAGTTTGGTGCCATTACTACTAGAAGCGATTTCACTCCAATGGCGTGAGCCGGCGCTCGTTTGCTGCGTCCAGGTAGCGCCGGAGTCAGTGGAGGTATAGAT
>CAZKIA010000025.1:0-9054 GCA_964552765.1 uncultured Candidatus Saccharibacteria bacterium | reverse complement strand
TGGTGGGCGAGGAGGGACTTGAACCCTCAAGGTCGAATGACCATCAGATTTTGAGTCTGACGCGTATACCAATTCCGCCACTCGCCCATCCATACGATAATTTTTAAATTGTGCAGCAATTTGCCTACCAATTCCGCCACCGCGGCACAAGACATAAAAGATACAACGAGCTAACCAGTAAAGTTTTGGTAAAGTTACCCAACAATTGTATACTAAAACAGAGTGGGAATCTATCGTAAATGAATCCAGATGACAATACAAAGCGCCAGGTGACTGTCCCGCAACGGGATACGCCTGTCCAAACCCAGAAACCTGACCGTGATCTTGCGGTGTCTTTGATGCGCCAACAAATCGATCAACTCTACGACGACCCAAATTCTCGGCAACAAGAGATCAAACACGAAACTCTTGAAAAAGCCTATGATCGTACCCGTGACAACACTGAGGTAACACCTGTCAACGATATGCAGTGGCAACGGTATCACACAGCGTGGCAGCAATATTATCAGCAATACTACGAGCGCTACTACCTCGCACAAAATCATGCTCGCCAGCAGCAGGCTACGACCTCGCAACCAATTACTACGATTGGCAGCGGCACTTCGACAGCTTCCAGTACTTCCTCAGAGGGGTCAATTACCAAAGATAAAGCGCTTGCCGAAATTAAAAATGACCTCACTTCAAAAATCCAGCAACACGCCACCCGCGCTCGCAAGAGTCGGCACTTCGTACCTATTCTTAGCGCTCTTGCCGTTATGTTAGTATTTTTGTTCTTACAGTACAATCGCCTGATGTTTGCCCAGGTGAAAGCCTATGTAAGCCCGGGGTCAATCAACCCACAGAACGTTATTTTAGCCGATGCCAGCACAGCAAAAGTCGGGCCAGAGCCACGTATTATCATCCCAAAAATCAATGTTGATGCGCCAGTGGTCTACGACGTAACGAGCCTCGACGAACCTGTCGTACAGCACGCGCTCAAGAGTGGTGTCATCCACTATCCCATCCCAGGCGCAAATGCCAACCCGGGTGAAAAAGGTAACGCGGTATTCCTCGGCCACTCGTCAAATGATGTATTCGATGATGGCGCATATAAGTTTATCTTTGTTCAGCTCGAACAGATGACACAAGGTGATCGATTCTATATTAATTACAATAGCGTCCGCTACACCTATACCGTCACAAGTACCGAGACGATACTGCCGAGTGAAGTAGGCAAGCTCGTCACACAGAATAGCCGCCCAACCGTTACACTAGTCACCTGTACGCCTGTCGGTACCGCCCAGAAACGCTTTCTCGTACATGCCGAGCAGATCAGCCCGAACCCTGATCAAGCTGCTGTAGCCGCTCAATCGAACTCATCAGAACAAGCAACAACCATATCTGGTAACTCGCCGACATTATTCGATCGACTATTTGGGTTTTAATCTAAGATCAGTCGTGATGTCTGAAGTGATAGCTTGTCATTTTTCTTCACAAAGCTAATCAAATATTTGCCATTTTCTGTCAGAAAGGCTGGCAGACTTGGCTCAGCGGCGGCAATAGTGTGGCGATTTTTGCCATCGAATTCGTATATACGAACAGTACCAGTAGGATTATCGACGAGATAATAGTCATCGAGCCACGTAGGGGCGGCTTGGGCTGCATTGACTTCATCGGGATTAACAGCGACATGCTCATCAGTCTCCAGGTCGTATTTATCATACGCACGGCCCGAGCCAACGATTAAAAACCGACCACTTGAACCAAAATCAATCCAGGTTGGTCGATAGGGCATATCAAATGATGCATACGCTCGCCCCGCACTTACTTGAGAAACCTCTGTCGGGTCTTTGATAATCTCGATATGGTTCATATGGGTGATTGCCAGATAAAAATGTGAGAAGTATTCAGTGATATCAACCATGACATCGTCGCTTACTGCAAAATTTTTGACGATATGCTCTTTGCCATCAAGATACACGCCTGCTACTTTTTTATCGTCACGCACTGCCGCAAATGCAATGTCATTCTCTCGATACAGCCTATACTGAGTCACGCCCGTAACAATCGGCTGAGAGACAGATTTGTTGCCTGTATCAACTTTGCGTAAATCTTGACCAGTAAGGGCATAGAGCAGAGCGCCACTTGTGCCAGAAAAGTGCACCGATGAAAACGGCAGATTAAACTCATTTGTCAGATTGTAAGGTGATCCACTAGCCGTCGTCCGGTCTAACCGGATAAACTGTTTTGCCGTGGCATTGGTATAGCTCATGAGTAAATAACGTGAGCCAAAGTCCCATTCTTCAATTGCAAATACACCAGGCTGTTCAGGATGCTGCGTGTAGATCTCTGTCGGGATCGTATAAGATTTTGCGGTGATGCGTGCAATGTCACGCAGATCATAGATGGTAACGGTACCCGCCTTAGCCTCAGTGACGGCCGCCAAAAATTTACGGTCAGGCGTTGGCAACGCAGAGCTAGCCGTATCAATCGACAGCACAGATTTTGTCTCGATGGTCTCAGGGACAAAGCGTGCATAATTAAGCCAACGCAACTCCCCAGCATCAAGCGAAACAGTCTTTTGCCATGGATGATATTTTTCTCGCTGAAACTCTATGGTGTGCGAGCCACTTTTAACCTCAAGCTTACCGGGAGTTGTGAAGCTCTGCTTGACACCGTCAAGGATAATCGTTGCTCCAGTGGGCGTTGAGCGAAACTGCAAGAGAGCACCTTGTTCTAATGTGCGGTCTTTGATATCAAAACGGTACCCCAGTACGAGTAAAATACATATTGCTGAGATGACAATCGTTGCAAGCGTCATAAACCCATAGGTAAAAAACAATAGAGCTTGTCGTCGACGCTTACTTAATTGATGCGTGTTCACCTTCTTATGGTAAATGGTATTGATATATAGGTAAATAGGGGAGAGGAGCTTCACAGAGACGATACATTGAATCTATACCTACTAAAAGCACTTGCATTATAGGACAAAACCTCGTACGATTAATGTTAGAAACCATCGTACAACAAAAACAGAGGGAATATATGAGGGGCACAAGCACTATTCTTATCAATGGCCGACACTACGACACAGTCACAGGACTGCCTGTTGATCGTGTCGCAAGTAAAAAACCAGCCGCAAGTAAATCAGCAGAAACATCAACAAAGATCACCGTTAAGACAGTAGCGCCATCGGCTACTCGTAGCATAACGGCAAAGAAGCCACACAAACCACGCCATAGCATGACACTGCGTCGTGATCTCGTCAAAAAACCGTCAGGGCCACAAGACCATGCCGCCAAAAATACTCGTCAACACATTGCCGTTACACGTAGTCCACAGATCGCCAAATTTGCTCCACATCCTGAGATGAAGAAAAAGCCCGTTAGCCCTGTGCAGGCTGATGCACACTCTGCGGTCGTTACTGCTGCTCACAAAAAATTCGCAGCCGCTCAACAAACACGCGCTTCCAAGCCAAAAGCCCTCTCATCGCGCGAGCTCAAAGAGCACTTGATTGCTTCAAAACTTGCCGAAGCCCAGCCAAATAAGAAACTCGTTAAAGCTAAAAAGAATCGCATGCCTCAGCGTGTTAGTTCAGTGATGGCGGCGTGTTTTGCTGTTATGCTTCTTGGTGGTTATCTCTCCTATATTAATATGCCAAATCTATCCGTTCGGGTCGCGGCTGCCCAAGCTGGAGTCGATGCAACGTACCCTACCTACACCCCAAGTGGCTATCGTTTTGATGGGCCGGTGGCGTATCACGATGGTACTGTCACACTCAAATTTGCTGCCAATGGTGGCATTGTCGGGTATGACATCACTCAAAAGCGCAGTACGTGGGATTCACAGAGCGTCCTCGATAATCTTGTGGCAAAACACTCCGATGACTATGCAATCAATAGCTCTCAAGGCCTCACAGTCTACACCTACGGCCAAAATGCCGCCTGGGTAAATCACGGTGTGCTTTATACCCTCAAAGGTGATGCACCGCTAAAAACCGAGCAAATCCTCAAAATTGCCAACAGTTTATAGCTGATGGCTAGTGGCTTATAGCTGGTAGCTGATTTTGGATTATTCACGCAGAGACGATAGAATACATATTATGACTATTCGTACTCGCTTCGCGCCCAGCCCAACTGGCTTTCAGCATGTCGGTAATATTCGGACTGCCTTATTCGCCTATCTAGTCGCTCGTCATGGTAACGGTACCTTTATACTGCGCCTGGAGGACACTGACAAAAACAGAGAAGTCGAGGGTGCAGCCAACCATCTAGTCAAAACACTGCAGACACTTAATATCGAATGGGATGAAGGCTTCCAAAAAGGTGGCCCCCATGCACCCTATATTCAGTCTGAGCGGCTCGCTATCTATCGTCGCTGGGCCCAAAAGCTGATCGATGCTGGGCGAGCCTACGCTGATCCGTACACACCCGAGCAAGTTCAGGCCTTTCGTGAACAAGCGCAGGCTATCAAACAGCCCTTTCTTTACCGCAACCATCGGCCAGAAGATCCACCTGCCTGGGACGGCACGATGCCACTTCGTTTTAAATCTGAGCCTAGAGCCTACACGTGGCACGATGCTGTCATGGGAACTCTCTCGACAGGGCCAGAAGTAATTGATGATTTTATCCTATTTAAATCCGATGGGTTTCCGACCTATAACTTTTGCCACATCGTTGATGACGCCGAGATGGCAGTCACGCACATTATCCGTGGCCAAGAATTTATCTCGAGCATGCCCAACTACCTGAACCTCTACGAAGCCTTAGGGTACGACATGGCTCAAGCACCGAACTTAAAGACAGACGCACAGAACGACAGCACCACTGTCGCTTCAGGGGGAGAAGCGCCGCTTGTGAATTTACTTCGCGAGCAAGCAGAGGGGCGGGCTCCTCTTCCAGTATTCGCCCACATGCCGCATATCTTAAACGAACAGGGCAACAAAAAACTCGGTAAACGCGATGGTGCCAAAGACATACTAGACTATATCCGAGAAGGCTTTTTACCCGAGACAATGATGAGCTTTATTGCGACGCTCGGCTGGAACGATGGCACCGAACAAGAAGTATTTACCAAGGATGAGCTGATCGCAAAATTCTCACTTGATCGAGTGCAGCGCAGTGGCGCACGCTTTGATGAAAAACGTCTACTCTGGATGAACGGCCAGTTTATCCGCGGGCTTGATAGTGATGATCTGTACGCACGTGTCGAAACATTTTGGCCAGACAGCGCAAAAAATGCCGACCCCACCTATCAAAAAAGTGTCCTCATGCTTGTTCAGGATCGGCTCAAGACATTGGCTGATTTGCCGCTTTTGACGGATTACTTTTTTACTGAACCACGCGAAAATTGGGCGCTTGTAACAGAGAATAAACAGCTCAAAAAACTCGAACGAAGTGAAATCACCTCAATCATTCAAACAACACACGATTCCTTAGCAACGCTTACCGACTGGACGCCTGAGACCTTGCAAGCGCGCCTCAATGATCTACTCGCAACCACTGGCCATAAGCCGGCTATCCTTTTTGGACTTATCCGGGTCGTAACTACCTGGGCGCCATTTAGCCCCCAATTGCATGACACGCTAGCATTGCTCGGCCGCGAGCAAACGCTTTCTCGCTTGAATGCTGCCCTGGCATCATCTCACGCCCAGTGATTCTCGCTACCAATTACATAGATTATCCATAAGCTTTTTGCTATACTGCCTCTATGCTCAAGCGACACAAAAATACGCCCGTAGCAACCGACGTCGAGATACAATCTCAAGATGATTCACTAGATACATCGACTGATACGTATGGTTCAATTACCTCACGGAGAAAATCTCGCCTTGCCTCATTGATAGAACCGTTTAAGAAAAAATACTTTGTCATAGCCCTGGCGGCTATCATTATTGTTGGTGGCGGTTTGATTGCGTTGCTGGCTAGCCACCGAGAACCCACCGTGCCCAATACTGTCGCTACCATCAAGCCAAAGCCTGTACACAAAATCTACTCTCCCTTAACTGGACTTGAAACGACCGAGGCGGCATCGAAGCGCCCGGTGACGGCGATTATGATAGAGAATAGCCCTGAAGCACGGCCGCAATCTGGCCTCAAAGATGGCGGTGTTATCTATGAAGCGATAGCTGAAGGAGGCATTACACGATTTATCGCACTGTATCAAGAATCACGGCCGGGTCTGATCGGGCCTGTGCGTAGCGTGCGACCATACTATGTGCAATGGGCGAGTGCCTATGACCCGGCGGTTGTCCATGTTGGTGGGAGCCAGCGGGCTCTCTCAATGATTCGAAGTGGCAGCTACGGGACTGATCTTGATCAATTTTTTAATGCTGGTAGCTACTGGCGCACTAACGACCGAGTCGCCCCGCACAATGTCTATACAAACTTTGATAAAATCGATGCGCTGGCTACCAGCAAAGGCAAGACCTCAAGCACCTTTCAGGGCTTTTTGCGTAAAGATGAAGCCAAACCAGCGGCAATTGCCGAGGCCCGAAAAAAAGGTATCCAGGGAAATACTATCGCTATCGATATCTCCAGTGGCCAATTCCACGTAGAATATGCCTATCAACCTGATAGCAATACCTATAAACGTTCGCAAGGCGGGACTGATCACACTGACCGCGAGGCAGGGATTATTACGCCAAAAGTTGTTGTCGCCCTCAAAGTCCCCATGTCTATCGAGATGGAAGATGGCTATCGTGAGCAGATTACAACGACAGGGAGTGGTAGCGCCTATGTCTTTCAGGATGGTCTCGTCAATGAATGTACCTGGTCACGCGAGGCCGAAACGTCACGACTCGTTCTAACAGGAGCTGATGGCAAGGAGATTGCCCTTAATCGCGGACAGACATGGATCACGGCACTGGCAAACAATCGAGGTGTCACCTGGCAATGAAAACTATTCGACTGGCTGATTATTTTAAAGCTCATGTCGGGCGCATAAAGCTTGTCGCGGCAGGGATGCTTCTCGCCGTCAATCTCTCACTGGCAATTCTCTTGCTGCAGTTAGGATTTCCTTTTTTGCAAATATTGATCCTTATTATGCTGCCCGTAGTACTCTTGCAGGTATTTGCGCTGATAATTGTACTGCGCTATGCCCTCGAGCCACTTGATATGCTAACACGCGCCATTACTCAAGTATCAAATCAGGCTAATGACGTAGTGCCACCCCGAATGAATGAACCACGCCATGAAAAAACTGGCCTCAAGACGATGATTCAAACAATCTATGGACTCGCCAGCGCACAACCAGAAGCAGAAGTAAGCACCGTCGATAATTCGATAGGGGAAACATTACCGTGCGGGATTATCGGACTTGATGCTGCGGGCGCGGTCGTCTATGCCAACTCACGAGCACCTGTCGTCACTAATTCCCAGGGTATCACCACTGTTAAATTAAAATTTAGTGGCGACCATACGCTGACGGCCTGGCTAGAATCAGCTCAGGCGAGTAAAGTAGTTGATCAGAAATTTTGGGATCGCATATCCGACGATATCCCTGAGCGCTCCGAACGGCGTTTTTATGACGTACTAGCACTATACGAGAAGGATGCCCAAAATGGCATTGAGACACGTATTGTCACAATTGATCGAACGGAAGCCTACAGCGAAGACCAAGAAGCTATTGATTTTATATCTGTCGCTGCACACGAGCTACGAGGGCCTATCACAATCATTCGCGGGTACCTCGATGTCCTCAGCGATGAGCTTGCACCGCTGCTACAAGGGGATCAAAAGATATTGATCGATCGCCTTGATGTGTCGGCATCTCGACTTAGTGGTTATGTTAATAATATTCTGAATGTTGCAAAGTATGACCGTCGACACCTAAAACTCCATTTGACAGAAGATCACCTTAGTCATGTCTACGGCACTATTGAAGATGATGTTCAATTGCGTGCTCGCACACAACATCGACTACTCACTGTCGCCATCCCTGATGATCTACCGACAATCGCTGCCGATCGTAATAGCCTCACCGAAGTCATGGCCAATCTTATCGACAATGCTATCAAATATAGCCCCGAAGGCGGAACGATTGAAGTCACGGCAGCCGTTGATGGTAATTTTGTACGCTGTTCAGTCCAGGATCATGGTATCGGTATGCCGCCTAGCGTACTAAACGGTCTGTTCTCAAAATTCTACCGCTCTCACCGCTCGCGTGAAAATGTATCTGGTACTGGTCTCGGCCTCTATATTAGCCGGGGTATCGTTGAATCACATGGCGGTCAAATCAGCGTTTCATCTCGTGAAGGCGAGGGATCAACGTTTTCATTTACTGTCCCTATCTATTCAACAGTTGCAGAGAAGCTCGCGGCGGGTAATAATGGTAACGCAGGAATTATAGAAACATCTAGCGGCTGGATAAAAAATCACGGAAAGGTAAGTGGATAATGATGGCAACCCCGATACGCACAATCCTTATCATCGAAGATGATCGCTTTATTGGCGAAATGTATGTTCGTAGCCTCAAACGTGAAGGATATGAAGTCGACTGGGTCGTGAGTGGTACACAAGGATTTTCGGCTGCTACCACCAAATCCTATGACCTTATTCTGCTCGATATTATGCTTCCCGAAGCTCAAGGCACTGATGTACTCAACCGCTTACGTAGTGGCGACGTAGATAAGATACCAAATAGTCGCGTGATTATCCTTACCAACTTCGAGCAAGATGATGAATCACGCCTTGCAATGGAGAGTAGAGCTGATGGTTACCTGATTAAGGCCGATATCACACCTCGTAAACTGATCGAAATTATCAAAGAGCTGTAGCAGCCCGCGCTACCATCTCTGGACAACCCGTCTCTGTTTTGGTATAGTTTTTCGGTACTTTACTGTGACCTGGCCCCGTCTTCTAACGGTTAGGAAATCGGGTTCTCATCCCGGCAATAGGGTGAAACGAGCCAGTGGCTCGTTGCAAGGGAGTCCACTCTTGCAAGCTGTGCTTGCAAAGATGTGGCGACGGGCTCGCCAAAGGTGAGTCGATTCCCAATATAAAAGCTTTACAGTATAATTATGTGACCTGGCCCCGTCTTCTAACGGTTAGGAAATCGGGTTCTCATCCCGGCAAT
>CAZKIA010000024.1:0-9383 GCA_964552765.1 uncultured Candidatus Saccharibacteria bacterium | reverse complement strand
CATCGCGCTGGATACGGAGCGCATGGGCTATGAGGCCGCGCGGCTGCTCGACCACGCCAGCGACGGCGAGACCGGCTACGCCATGGCGTCGTCGATGGATTACGATGTGCTGATCGTCGATCGCATGCTGCCGCGGCGCGACGGCCTCTCCATCATCGAGCTCGACGATCTCCTCGAGCAGCGCGTCTTCGACAACGCCCACGTCGACGACGAGCTCCACCGCCACCACTACCGACTACCGGTCGTGGAAGGAAGTCGTCTCCAGCCCCCCTACGGGACTAGAGACGAGCATCAACTCCACCCCCGGCCTCGGCTGGGAGTGGGCTGACGCCCAGAAATGGGCGTCAGTGGAGGGCGGGGCTCGCCTCGCCCTCCAAATGAGCGGGGGCGCTGACCCCCGCTCAGACACCGACCGAGAGGCCGGTGTACCAGTAGTGCAGGTGGTCTCCTGCAAGACTGTGTCGGGCGCCGACGGCTGCCCGACCAACTCGAGAGGGGTCATCATCCTGGCCCCTCTCGAAAAAAATAACGACCAATGGCGACTCCGCGTAGGCAGCGGAGTCGCTTTGGTCACGGGCTACCCGATTGTTACCTACACCAGGTGAAATCGGGCAGCCCCGCTACCCCCGCCCAAGGACAACGACGTCCAGACGGCGGGGGTAGCACCCCAAAATTTCATAGTTTCACGGTAAATCCAGAGGTAATCTATCGTTTCCGAGCCAATAGGCTTGACGCAACGACCGGATTACCTCTGGGCAAATCACTAGATCAATATGACCTAACATAATTGAACACAACAAGATAAGCCCCCAACCGACACTCAACTACCTACAAGGATATTCCTTGTAAAGCTTACTTGTGGTAAGGTGAGGTTTTATTTGCACACCGATAAGCACTCACCGTGACTGGCGGGTGCTTATTTCAGTTCGCGTTTGACCAGTTCGCGGGTGAAGAATTCGAGTTTGTCGCCTTCTTCGATGACGAGCTTTTTGCTGATTTTGAGGTTTAGACCGCACATTTCGCCTTCGAAAACTTCTTTGGCTTCGATTTGTTGGCGCTGGACGCTTGCGACTTCGACTTCGGCGATGTTTTCGCCGTCGTGCATGACGCGGGCTAATAGGCCACTGGTAACTTTGCCTTTGGTAACTTCACCACCACAAATGATCTGATCTTTCATGGTTCTAAAGACGCCCTTGACGGTCAGCTTGCCAACTTCGGTCTCGACGACATCTGGCGCCAAAAGATCGCTCATCGACTGCTTGGCATTGTCGAGTAATTCATAAATCACACTATAAAGCCGAACTTCAACCCGGTCGCGCTGCGCTAGGCGCTTGACAGCTGGTGGCAGCTGGACATTGAAGCCATAGATGACAGTCTTGGTATCGCCCATCGCTAGGCGAATGTCGTTTTCGGAGATATTACCAACGCCTGTTCCGACAATATTTAGGGTAACGTCACCGCCTGTATCGATCAGCTTGAGACTATCGACTACAGATGTCAACGAGCCTTGAACATCGGCCTTGATGATGACATTGAAATCGGCCGAGTCGTGCTTTTGGGTCATCATCTTGAGTAGATCAGCGCCCGTTACGTTGGTGCTAGCCGCCGCAGCAGCGCGTTCTTGGCGATGCTTTTCGACCAGTAGCCTGGCTTCTTTCTCGTTTTTGACCAGACCAAACAGATCACCGAATTGCGGTAACTCTTTAAAACCTGTCACTGTTACTGGCGTCGATGGACCAGCCTGCTTGATCGGCTGATTTTTATAATTTAGTAGCGTCCGCACTTTGCCGTAACTAGTGCCTGCTACCATAAACTGCCCAGGCTTCAAGATACCCTGCTCGATCAATAGGCCAACCACCGAACCGCGCCCTGTTTCCATGTGTGCCTCGATAACTAGGCCTTCGGCTGGCACATCGGTATCAGCCTTGAGCTCCTCGATATCAGCGGTCAAAAGCACCATGTCGAGCAATTTGTCGAGATTGTCGCCGCGCTTGGCGCTAATCGGTACCATGACCGTATCGCCGCCCCATTCTTCGGGGTTGAGACCATGTTCACTGGCTAGCTGCGCTTTGACCATGTCGGGATTGGCGGCCTCTTTGTCGATCTTGTTGATAGCTACAACGATCTTGGCATGTGCATCGCGCGCAAACCGAATCGCCTCAATTGTCTGCGGCTTAACGCCGTCATCGGCCGCCACCACGATGATAACAACATCGGTCAATGCCGCACCGTGCTGCCTAAGCGCTGCGAATGCCTCATGACCTGGTGTATCAAGTAGTGTGATATCGCGACCATTGCGCACCGTCTGATAAGCGCTAATATGCTGCGTAATACCGCCCGCCTCGCCTTCGACCACCTTTGTGTCAAGAATAGCATCGAGCAAACTAGTTTTTCCGTGGTCAACATGCCCCATAACCGCTACAATTGGCGGCCGTTCAGTTGCCTTGTCGCTCAAAACTCGCTCTTTTGGTGCTGCTGCTTGCGCTGACGCCGCCCGACGCTCAAGCGTGACATCTAGACCTAGTTCTTCAACGATAATTTGCGCGGTTTCAAAGTCGATACGCTGATTGATGGTCGCTACAATGCCATTCTTGAAAAGCTCACCGATCAGATTTACTACTGGTAGGTGCAATGATTCGGCTAACTCACCGACCGTAATCGAATCGGCGATCGTCAGTACTTTTTGATTGTCATCCTGCATTGGTCGTCTTCCTTTCTGCTATCGCCTACTAAAAAGACGACGCTTGCTAGTTAGCCTTCATTACTTCTTTTTCTTGTCGGCGAGACCAAGTGAGATCTTGCGGTTTTCTTTATCAATTTCAAGGATTACAAAGGCTTTGCGCTCATTGAGTGTAAAGACTTTCTCTGGATCTGCATCATCGCCACCACCAAGTTCAGAGATATGCACCAAGGCTTCGACAGCTGGACTAATCTGGACAAAAGCACCAAATGGCGTAATTCGGGTCACAGTGCCTTCTACAGCGTCGCCCTTGTTGAACTTATCAACTTCGCTGACCCATGGATCAGGTGTAAGCTGCTTGATGCTCAAGCTGAGGCGATCCTTATCTATCGAGATAATCTTGGCGTCGATTGCTTGACCGACCTTAACATAATCGCTAGGATTATTGACACGCTCCCAAGAAATTTCCGAAATGTGCACCAAGCCTTCGATACCATCAACATTGACAAAAGCGCCAAAGTCGACAACACCAGTCACAACACCTTTCACAGCATCTCCGACTGCTAGCTTTTCAAATCTCGCTGCAAGGCCGTCTTTGATAGCTTCTTTTTCTGAAAAAATCAGCTTGTTGGCTTTGCGATCACAGTCCAAAATACGTACCTTTAGAGTCTGTCCGACTAATGAGTTCAGACGCTGCAAAATTTCATCTTTGTCAGCACTACCAACTCGTGGATAATGCTCAGCTGAAAGTTGTGAAACAGGCAAAAAGCCGCGCACACCTTCGTATTCGATCAATAGACCACCGCGATTGGCATCGTATGGTTGTACATCGATGATTTCTTCGGCAGCCATTTTAGCACTGGCTTCGTCCCAGCCTTTATCTTTAGCGGCTTTGCGTAGGCTTAGCAAACTGTAGCCGTTATCAAGCTCAGCATCAACGATGCTAGCAGTTACTTCGTCGCCAGGGGCGATCTTTTGTGAAAAACCGACTTCACGACGTGGTACATAACCAATGCCTTGTGCGCCTAAATCTATCAACACTTCGTGCTTTTTAACCGATAATACAGTTCCTGAAATAATTTCACCTGCGACGAGCTGATTAACGCCTTCACCAGATTGCGCTAACAGATCATCCATTGTTATTGGGGCTTTTGCCATAAGTCTTTTAAAGACTCCTCTCTTAAATTTATTATTCTAATGGCGCAAACTCAAAGATTGCCTCCACGATTACTCCCATTATACATCAATCTATCTCTAGAGTAAATAAACGACCGTCAGTCCTTCGCTGTCAGATCCCAATTTGCAACCCTTAAACTAGACGCGTAGTGAGCGGCGGTAAGCTAGTGTAGAGCCGACCAACAAGCTAACAATCATAGCTGTTATCAAAGTTTCGGCTGGACCAGTTTGCGGCAAATGTGACGGCTCGGCAGTGACACCTGTCTGCGACACTTGGCTTGGCGTTTCGCTTTTTGCACTATCTTGGCTTGCGCCTTCAGAGTCAGCATTTTGATCGTCCGACTGATCAGCCGTCTGCGATTGCGCTGTTTCAGTTTTTTGCGCTTCTTCCTTAGTTGCTGCTTCTTGGTCCTTGTTGTCGCTTTTTGTCGCTTTATCGCCCGATTCTTGGACTGTCTGCTTGGTCTCATCGGCAGCATTCTTAGTCGAAGTCGCGACCTCACTAGTAGTTTTATTGAATGCACCGGACATCACTTGTTTTGCAACATAGATGCTACCTAGCACCAATGCCGCTAGCACAACTCCCACCACGATGAAGCCTATAACTGATCCTCGTTCGCCTGATCGTTTCATACACACCTCTCGCGTTTATTATTTTTCTACTATACCGTAAATCATCCCTGTTTGCAACCTGTCCTGTCATGCTACACTAGGCATATGATAATCACCATCGATACTGGAGGAACCAAAACCCTCATAGAGACATTTGATGAAGCTGGTGCCAAAAGCATAATTACAAAGTTTCCTACGCCTAGAGATACCAGTGAGTACATTGCTGCTCTACGCAACACACTGTCATCCATACTCGATCAACAGTCAGTCGAAGCTATTTCAATTGCAGTACCAGGAGTTGTTCATAATGGTATCGCTGTAAGATGTCGCAATCTTGGATGGGAGGATTTTGACATCATATCGCAGTTATATGATGCCCTTGGCGGTCGAGTGTCGATTGACAATATCTTGCTAGAAAACGATGCCCAGCTTGCCTGTATCGGTGAAACTCGGCTATTAGATAACACGCCCAATCTATCAATATACGTAACAGCTAGTACAGGAGTCGGCACTGGTATATCAATTAATGGTAAGATGATACCCGGATTACAAAGGTTTGAAGGCGGTCAAGTTTTCGTTGAATACCACGGAGAAATTCAGCGCTGGGAGACGATCGCTAGCGGTAAGACATTTTACGAAATGCACGGTCGATTCGGCAGTGATATCAATGAGAGCGAAGAGTCGATCTGGCAAGATTTCGCCGATAGATTGTCGCGCGGCTTGATGATCTTGCTCCCGACCTATATGCCCGACACCTTGATAATAGGCGGCAGCATGGGCACCCACTACCCAAAATATGCTCGTCAGCTAGAGACGATACTACGCCAAAATATACCGAGCTATCTTGATCGCACCAAGCTAGTCCAAGCCCAAAACCCAGAAGAAGCCGTAATCTATGGTTGTTACTACCATGCCATCGATTCAATCGCTCGTTAATAAGCTATCGGCGCTCTACCCGAACTACCAGTGGCAGGTTGCCGATAAATTTGCGTGGAATCCAGCATCAAAAACTATTAGCTATATTTCAGGCGGTAGTCACGCACAGCTTCTACACGAGCTAGGGCACGCCGAGCTCAGACACGATACCTATGCACGCGACATAGAACTGCTACGACTTGAGCGCGCCGCCTGGACAAAGGCCGAGACAATAGCGACAGACCTAGGATTGACGATTTCTCAAGATACAGTCGAAGATCATCTCGATAGTTATCGTGATTGGCTACACCAGCGCAGTACCTGCCCTCGCTGCAACGCCACAGGTATCCAGATCGACGACCAACACTATAGCTGCCTAGAATGTGACTCCGTGTGGAAAGTTAATGAGGCCCGCAACTGCGGCCTAAAACGTTATGCCAAATAAAATAATCGCTCCATAAACAGAGCGATTATATTATTTGCTTATTCAAAACGATCTAAGCAGCTTTTTTGCCACGTCGTGAGATACGACCGCCCTTTGCGCCTGCAATACGCGCAAGACTAGGGTTGGCAGCGAAACCGCCAGTGCGACCATTTTGACCACCTTTACGACCAATGTTGGCGTAAAAGTTAGGGTCTTTTGCTAAATTTTTTGCAGCAGCTTTCTTGCCGCCAGCTTTGGTACCTGCCATGGGACTTTTCCTCTCATATTAAAAAGTTTTCCACGCACTTTTTGGCTGGAAAACCCTCTCATTAACCTCGCACATATGTTGTGCTATGTTTCTATATTATCATACCGCTCAAGTTTTGTCAACGTTTACACATATAATTTTTATGTTTATATAGCTGTTGCATATATACCACCTGTGCTATATACTCATATATGCACCTGTTTGAATCTTGAAAAACTACGAGATTCACCACAACAAAACATTTCTCGTTTCCTGCGAGATCCGAGAATTAATCATATAAATTAATCGCCCCGATATTGGGGCGATTAATTTGGGCTTCAATTGTAGGTGACCGCTACTAATAGCGGCCTGGTTGATCGTCATTGGGGTCAACACTGCCATGATACTGACGATCGCTTCCAGCTATAGCTGTTACGTTGGCGTCCACATGGTCGGTTGCCGAAGGAGCGATGTACAGGTTGAGCCTACTAGCCTCAGGATCCCGTTTGACCACATCGGCCACATCTGCAATTCCACGCCTGCGTTTTTCTTCGTAACTAGCTATCTCAGCAGAGCGTTCCGCATTTTCTGCATCTCTAACTTTCTTTAGTATCTCAGCATCGGTTTTGCCAGCATCTAAATTTACTACTGTAAAAACTCGCCCGCCGATTTCTCGCGTTTCTGCTTTAGTTGATTTTTCTGTGGTGTTGAATAATTCGTTCATACCACTATAGTACTCTCTCTCTCTCTCGATTTGTCAATACCAAAATATAATTATCGTATTTTGCAAGCATTTTTAAAGAGGTATACACAAGCGGGAAAATAACCGAGAAAAGATTATTGATCAAATACAGGCTTATTGAATTGCCAATAACTGCGCTGCTGGTCCAGCAGCCGCTGTATTTGCGACGAACTGAGCACGTGTCCAGTAAAACTGCCCAGATATGGGATCATTGATATAGAACCCAATGGGGTTGTCAGGCTCACCCTTCACTCCTACCACCAGACGAACATGCATCGGAATTGGACCACTGATCTCGGAGCCCGCTGCAGTCTTCCAGGTATCTATCTTGGCAGAGCCGCCCCAGATTCCCCAGACAATCACAGGATTACCAGCATGAATTTGAGAAGCAGTAAAGTTAGCATCGGCCCCGTATGCCACGGCTGTCGAGCGTCCATAATTTCCGGCCGCGCGACTAACCGGCCCAGCAAAGACGCCCCAGCCAGTGCCATCTCTCTGACTACCGTTTACATCACCGACAAACTGCTTATTTGGGTCGTCCCATATGTTATTGACCTGGTCTCGAGGCCGCGGATTGTAACCAAACTTTTGCAATATATTCCAGTCTGAGTCCTGGATACCCCTGTAAGCAAGCGCCATACGCAAGCTTGCCGCTTCACAGCTTTGCGCATATACTTGTCTGTAGTAAGGCACGTTAAGATTCACTGTACGAGCTTCTGTCGTAAAGCTATAGGACACCTCATCGCTACTCGGTAGGCCAAAATCTGGCTGCACGCCCGCATCCAAACCAACTGTCACCATACGCTGGAATCCCAAATTACTGACCTGAGCAATCAGTGTATTACCCTGCCAGGATATATTTCCTACAGTACCCGATGATACTGTCAGTCGATCCTCGGCGCTTTTATGGTTCACGGCTTGATCAAATGTAATTCTTACCTGCTGTGATCCTTGGTTTAACTCGTAACCTCGTGGTGAAGTACCGATAACTGTAACTACTCCATTGGTTTGAAAGCTTTTCTCGACTGACTCCGGCATCACACCCCCACGCACAGTTCGGAGTCCTTTCGGCAAGGTGTAGGTATATGTTTTTCCGGGAGTTATTTTTTCACTCGGCATGAATGTATATTCCGACTCGCTCGTCCACACTCCGCTTCCCGCCAGAGAGAAGACAATATCAGGACGATTTTTCGGATCAACCGCCTCTTCAAAAGTCATCTTTAGTGCGTCTTGCGGCGCAACATTTCGTTCCTTTACAGGGATTTTTAGCGCCGGAGCAGGTGTGGTTTTAATTGTCAGCCTTTTTAATTCTTCTTTTTGCACCATGTCCGAAATGGTTATCGTATATTCTGTGTCTGACTGAAGCAGCCCGTCATACTCCCAGCGAAATGTCTTTTGATCTGTTGTTGTGCGAGTCAGCTTCACCTCTGGAGACAGTGTCATTTTTAAATCTCTGAGCGAACGAGCCTGAGATTCTAGCGTGACTTCTAGCACCTGGTCCATCGCTATCGGCTGGCTATTATTCTGATAATTATCGAGAGATGTCGATGCAATACTAGGCGCCTTTTTGGTGTGAAGCTCTACCCTATCTACCGTGCCGATTCCAAACAAAACTCTCTCAACTTCAGAAAAGCTAACTACATACGTCGTATCGGCGTCGAATGCTTCCTTCGGTACGAACTCTACCTGGCCAATACCAAACCCCCTATTGTGATACCGCCATTCACCTGCTATCTCAGGCGAAATATTTGGCTGGACTCGTGAGACCTGTTGACTAAATTTCAGGACAAGCGGCTCATCCACCTCATGCAACTGAGCATCACCAGCCATCGCTACCCGAATATCGCCGCGTGTTTGAAATATAAACAGAGTACTGATCACCAGTAGTACTAACGCTACCAAGCTAGCACCGAATATCACCCAGATCTTGGGTCGTTTCATGGCCGCAATCAGCCTGGTAATTTTATTTTGTAGTTTATTGGTTTTGTGGAACATACTGCTCTTATCTGCTTTATGCTAAATTGTAACACACATTGTATCATAAAAAGAAAAACCTCCTATTCGGAGGTTTTTCTTATAATTCGGCGCCGTGCTAGTTTCCCACTTGTGGCAGTATAATCGCCGCTGACGAGCTTGACTTCTGTGTTCGGAATGAGAACAGGTATTTCCTCGTCGCCATGGGCACCGAAGTAAGGCTTTGCTCCTCAGCGGTTCCGTGTCGGCAACCGGGGAAAAGCCTCGCTTCGATGTCAATGAATGGCTAGCTTGGTTATTGTAAAGTTGACTACTGGTGCTACGCACCAATTACTAGTTAAGTCCTGTCTGACTTATGGCCAGAAATCAAGAGATAGATCCAAAAAGACATATCTCATGATCCATAAAAAGGCAATGGGACGATTAGTACGCTTCAGCTCCATATATTGCTATACTTCCACCTTGCGCCTATCAACGTGATCATCTTTCACGGTCCTCATAGGGAAATCTAATCTTGAAGTTGGCTTCGCGCTTAATATGCTTTCAGCGCTTATCACATCCGAACATAGCTACTCGACAATGCAGCAGGTGGCCACAATCGATACACCAGAGG
>CAZKIA010000023.1:0-10032 GCA_964552765.1 uncultured Candidatus Saccharibacteria bacterium | reverse complement strand
TGTGGTGTAAACTCAGCAATCAGTTGCGAGGTAAGGGCAATTTCTGGTACAAGAATGATGACCGATTTGCCCTCGGCAATTGTTCTTTTGGCCAGTTCTATATACACTGCCGTCTTGCCCGAGCCGGTGATACCATGAATAAGATTCGTGCCAGAGGAGACTGCCATAATGCTTGTGACAGCCTGTTGTTGATCTGTATTGAGTATAATATGTGTTCGTTTTCTACTGGGGTGAGATGTGATTTTTGTTTGATTTCGTCGCGTTTTGGTGATGCCACGTGGGAGGATTGTCTGCCAAACGTTCACGGGATGAGTGGCATAAAATTGACTGAGCCAGTCAGCTAGATTTACTAATGCTATCGGCAACGCTTTCGTTTCGACAACATTAATAATTGCACGAGTTGCAAATGCAGGTTTGTTGACACGCCGGATAACAACTGCGACGAGAGAAGTAGCCTTACCGACAGGAACGGTCACGATCATGCCTGGGGCGTAATCTTCATCTGACTCATAGGTCAAGCTACCGCTGCTACCATGAACGATCTTAAGGGGAACCAACTCATAATATTTCATCCTTTCTATTATATGGCGATAATCGAATTGCTCACAATGAGTTGCTATACTAGTAAGCATATGTATTTTCAATCACGAGCAGAGGCAGGGTACCGATTAGCACTTGATCTCATGCAGTATCGTTATGATGATACGGTGGTTCTGTGCACGAGCGAGGGCGCTATTCTTGTCGGCCAACAGATTGCTGCCAGTCTGCATACGATGCTGACAATGATGCTCTGCGAAGTTATCGATGTGCCTGGTGAGAGTCTGACATTCGGAACGGTCAACCAAAGTGGACGGTTTGTTTACAATGGCATGTTTAGTGTCAGTGAGATTGAATATTACTACTCAGAACATCATGGGCACCTCGAAGAACAAAAGCGTACCGCCATGTCGCGTATCAACAGACTTCTTAGTGATGGCGGCTTTATTGATGAAGCGATGCTGCGGGGACGTAATGTGATTGTTGTGTCAGATGGAATGTACAATGGCTCAAGTCTTGATGCCGTGGCGGATTACCTGAAACCGATTCGCATCAAGCGGTTGATTATTGCAGCGCCTGTGGTATCGGTTGAGGCGGTGGATCGGATGCATATCTTGGCCGATGAGATCCATGTCTTGAGCGTAACGGCGAATTTTGTTGGAGTGAATCACTACTATGAGAATAATGACATTCCGAGTCGCGAAGAGATCATCTCGATCATCAACGCTATCATTCTCTCCTGGCGCTAAGCATTATCTACGCACCTATCTATAGACGGTTTGTTAGGTGAAAAGTGAGTTTTGTGACAAATAGGACTTGTTTTGGATAGTGATTAAATGTAGAATAATTATCAACAAAGATATAACAAAGTAGAGGTGTAAGTTGGTATGCTGGATGTCTTTATCACGTCACGTGTTCGTCGTAAAATCATAGTTGTCTATGCAAAATATCCTGATTTTCGGACACATGTACGTGGCCTCGCCAAGCTGATAAAAGAAGACCCGGGTAATATCCAGCGCGAGCTCAAACGTCTTGAGAAAGTCGGCTTTCTGACATCAGAAAAGCAGGGTAATACAAAGATTTACAGCACAAACAAGCATTTCGTGATCTTTAAAGAACTGCAGAGTATCGTTATCAAGTCTCAACAGCACCACCAGAACAAAACCAAACGCGCTGCGGAGTAGGGTTGCTGTCCATGTCTGGTGCATCTTCTCACGAACGTATTATTCGTGAGATTTTGATTGCGCGCGGGCATGATAGCACCGAGAAGCGCCAGGCATTTTTAGATCCACAGTACGATGCTTACAAGCATGATCCATTTTTGCTACCCGATATGGATAAAGCTGTGAAGCGACTTGTGCAGGCACACGCCAAAAAGCAAAATGTGGTCATCTATGGTGATTATGATATCGATGGTCTGACCGCAACGACGCTGCTGCTTGATGCCTTCACTTCATTTGGTATTACAGTAAGTGCGTTTATACCTAATCGGTTTGTAGATGGCTATGGCCTGAGTAGCGATGCGATCTCCGCGATTGCCAAGCAGGGGGCTGATCTTATAGTCACGGTGGATTGTGGCAGCCTAAGTTTTGATGAAATCGCGCATGCCAATGAGCTTGGGGTTGATGTTATCGTGACCGATCACCACTCGGTAGCCGATACGATGCCTGATGCGGTGGCGGTGGTGAACCCCAAGCGATTGGTTGATCCAAGCCCCACCAAGGCTGAACAGTCTTCTTCGGAGCACTCTCTACGGGGCTTTGCGCCTGTGGCGTTCGGCTCTCAGCCTTTGGCTGAGACAGTCTCCTCAGAAGGCCGTTCAGCCTTGGTGGCTAGCGCGTCTGGTAGGTCTTCAAAAATATATCCTTTCATCGACCTCGCAGGAGTTGGCGTAGCTTTCAAGCTTGTTCAAGCACTCCAGACAAAACTGCCTGGGCTTGAGCCAGGTCAAGAAAAATGGCTGCTCGATCTGGTTGCTCTTGGGACTGTTTGTGATGTGGTGAGCCTGGCTGATGAGAACCGAGCCAATGTGCGCTGGGGGCTTGAGGTGCTACGCAAGACTCGTCGACCGGGCCTACGAGCGCTCATGGCAGTAAGTCGCATTAAGCCATCTGGACTCACTACACGGTCGCTTGGCTTTGGGCTGGGGCCGCGCATGAACGCGGCGGGTCGGCTCGAAACGGCTCAGCTGAGTCTGGATTTACTTACATCGACCGACCCTGGTGAAGCGCTTATGATCGCCGAAAAGCTTGAGGCGATGAATCTGGAGCGGCGGGCAGAGCAGTCACGAATATTTGTGGCGGCGACTGATATCGCTGATGGCATGACGGATGATCCGGTACTTATTCTGAGTGATCCAAGTTGGAGTCACGGGATTATCGGGATTGTAGCAGCGAAATTGCTCGAAAAGTACAATAAACCTGCGTTTGTGCTCCAGGAATTACCTGATGGTACCAGCAAGGGCTCGGCACGTAGTTTCGGTGATTTCTCAGCAGTTGAAGGTATTCGGGCAACTGATAATCATCTCATTAAGGGGGGTGGCCACAAACTAGCGGCGGGAGTGACGTTGAAAACAGAAAATATCAGTAGATGGCGTACGGCAATGAATGCGTACTATGCATCCTTGAAGCTAGCTGATCAGCTTCAGTATTTACTGCCAAATGCCGATGTGACCATGGAGGGATTCGGAGAGTTTACTGAGCCACTTATCAAAGAAATTGATCGTCTGGAGCCGTATGGTAATGGCAACCCAAGTCCAATATTTAGGGTTTCACCTGTCGAAGTTATTGGCCGTCGCACCATGGGCGATCGCCAGCAGCACGTCAAATACACGTTGGCCGATCAATATAATAAGACGTTTCAGGTGATTGCATTTAATAAAGCTGATGATTTCATGGCAGTGATCGGCGATACCGTCAGTATATGGATTGAGCTGACCGTTAACGAATGGCAGGGGCGTCGTACTATCGAAGGGCGATTGCTACGTATGGAGCAGACCTAGGCTTGCAAATATATCTTATATATGTAATACTATTTGTACGTTGATTCTGCGACAAAAGGAGGTGGGCCAAGTGCCCGAGGTCGTCTATGTGTGCAAGCATCAGCACCGTACGGTAATCAATTGGTTACGAGGAACGAGACGCCCGCCAATGGTGACATGTGATCGCAATGGATGCGCCGAGATGGCGCGTCGACCACGGCGTATCTGGTCACTGTGGCGTTAGCCACTATATTTACTAATTACCCGTCTATCATCAAGAGGTCGAGCCTGCTCCCTCATGATGAGGGCGGGTTCGACAATTAGAGGAGGAGCGAGTATTGCGCCTCTGTAAGATTTCTGCTAAAATACTTCGAGTATGATTCAAGTTACACGCAAGGATGAAAAAGAGGCCAACGAAAACCTCATTCGCCGTTTTAACCGCAAAGTATTGCAGAGTGGTATCTTGAGTACGGTAAAAAGTACTCAGCGATTTGAAAAGCCAATCAGCAAAATCGAGCGTCGCAAAAAAGCCATTATTCGTCGTGCTCGCAAGAGTGACAAGATGATGAAAATGCGTCTTGGTACTCGATAGGGCTAAAACAGCATGAGTGCACTCAAGGATACGATCAACGCCGATCTCAAAGCGGCGATGATTGCTCGTGATACATTGAAAGTCCAGACATTGCAGGGACTCAAAGCCGCAATTCTCAACGAAGAAGTCGCCAAGAAGTCACGTGATATCGGGCTTGATGATGATGCGATTTTGCAGATTATCGGTCGTGAAGCAAAAAAGCGTGACGAAGCTGCTGAATTGTTTGATCGTGGTGGCAATACTGATGCTGCTGTCAAAGAGCGCAGTGAAAAAGAAATCCTTATGGTCTATCTACCAGCTCCGCTCACCGAAACAGAGCTTAGTGAGCTGATCGATACTGTCATCGAGACGATGCAGCCGTCGGGGCCGGGTGATATGGGCAAGATTATCGGAGCCGTGAAAAGTCAAACTGGCGCTGCCGGTGACGGGGCTATGATTGCCAAATTAGTAAAAGAAAAGCTACA
This sequence comes from uncultured Candidatus Saccharibacteria bacterium, assembly GCA_964552765.1. GTDB lineage: Bacteria > Patescibacteriota > Saccharimonadia > Saccharimonadales > Saccharimonadaceae > JAPUDQ01. The sequence goes on along the minus strand of CAZKIA010000023.1, from coordinate 5,459 downwards.
ATAATCTTACGAGCATAAACAGGTAGTAGAAATAATGACAGCAAAAAAGTCGGTCAAATCTCCTCATGAGCGCCACAACAGGGTCGCTCGCCGCATGGTTGGTGGTCAGATCGCTAGTCTTTTCATGATGGTAGCGGCGGCACTTTTGTTTATTTTTAGTGATATTTATCGATCAGGTACTGGTCTTGTTGGCGTAGTGATACTCTTTGGGCTCGGCGCACTCGGGTGGCGACGCTGGACATATTACCGCAATCACCACAAAGTATTAGCTCAGAAAGCGAAACACTAGATGATTATTTTTTTTGGGCCGACGGGGGCAGGTAAGAGTATGCAGGGGCAGATGCTGGCTGTCCGCCAGGGTTGGAAGTGGCTCTCGACAGGTGAAATGTTACGTGAAAGTACAGACCCTGAAGTCACTGCAGTGCTAAAAGCTGGTGAGCTTGTGAGCGACGAGTTGACCTATGAAGTGTTTGATCGTGCCATAAAAGACGCCGCAAAGAACAACTATCACAATGTTATTGTTGATGGATTTCCTCGCACTGCGGCGCAGGCTGAATGGTTAGCGGAATATATGGAGCAAAACCAACAAAAGATTGACCTCGTTGTTGTGCTTGAAGTACCAGAAAGTGAGATCATGTCTCGTCTTGAGAAACGAGCACGTATGGAGGACACGCCAGAGACGATTGCTCGTCGTATGGCAATCTATCGTCAGAAAATGTATCCAGTACTTGGTGAGTTTGCCGAAGATCATATCCCAATCGTGCATCTGGACGGCACTGGTTCGGCAGGTGAGGTTCATGATCGGATCTACCAAGAACTATCAGCCAAAAAGCTTGCTCCGAGTCTCAACTAATATGTTTACGAAAGTTAAAACAGCGTCGGAGATCGAAGGTATGCGTGAGAGCGGGCGCATGCTTGCAACCCTTCTTGACCAAGTGCTCGCACCGCAGATTTCACCTGGGATTACTGAGCGTGAACTAGCCAATATTGCCGCGCGCGAACTTCATGCACTTGGCGGACATGCACCATTTAAAGGTTATAATGGCTTTCCTGACGTGATCTGTATCTCGACAAACGACAAGGTTGTCCATGGGATTCCGGGGGACTATGCTTTGCAAGAAGGTGATATTGTGAGTCTTGATTTTGGCGTCACCTATCGCGGGATGATCACCGATAGCGCTCGGACATTTCTTGTTGGAACTGTTGATCCAAAAGTCGTGCAACTAGTCCGCGAGACAGAGAAGTCACTATTTGCTGGTGTTGATGTGCTGCATGATGGCGTGACGACCGGAGATATCGGCGCAGCGGTGCAGCGCGTGCTCGATGTGCACCATTATGGTATTGTGCGTGATCTTGTCGGTCATGGTGTTGGGCATCAGCTTCATGAGGAGCCCGATATTGCCAACTATGGCAAACCAGGTGAAGGCCCGACGCTTCATGCTGGTATGACGATTGCGATTGAGCCAATGGCAAACCTCGGTGTTGCAAATGTAGTAATGGATCCTGATGGCTGGACGATCCGAACACGTGATGGTCAGCCGAGCGCGCATTTTGAGCACACTGTCCTTATCCTTGAAGATGGTGCCGAAGTCCTAACCAAACTCTAGCGCTCAATCGGAATAGAATGCGGATCCATGATTGGGGCGATACGTTGCCAAATATCATCAGTTGTCATGTGCTTAATGACAAATGATACAGTGCGATCAGCCGCGGCGAATGTCAGGGATGACTGGACGTTACGGCGGTGCTTTGGCAGTGCGAGAGCATAGAGTTTAAGAAAAAACAGGCGTGTAAACGTAATTCGACTGTGCTCTTCGATTTCTTCGTGCATGACAAGGCGCTCGATTGATTCATACGGCAGGTGAACTTCATCGGCATTACGAAATGCTGGGTAAAATACTACCTCTGCATCAGTAAACGCTAGGTATCCCTTCGTCTTGTGTTCATCAACGATCATTGCTGGGAAATCTATCACCTTAGAAAAGAAGTTCATACTCCATAGTGTACTGATCTATGGCGGACAAGTCTACTCAAAACGCAGCATTATAGGTATAATAACCATATGCAAGAAAATTCTCGTTATGCAGTCGGACTTGATGTCGGTACGACGACCGTTCGCTGCGTGGTAGGCCACGTCGAAGGCGCACAGGCAAGCCCTACTATTATCGGTGTCGGTGAGTGCGCAAACAGTGGTATGCGCAAAGGGACAGTTGTGAATCTCGTCAATACGGCGAGCGCTATCGATAGTGCTCTTGAAGCGGCCGAACGCATGAGCGGTCATCAAATCGCTGGCGCGACGATTAGTGTTAATGGCTCGCACATTATCGGTATGAGCAGTCGAGGAGTTATCGCGGTCGGCGCAACGGGGCATGAGATTACTGATGAAGATCTGCGTCGTGTTGAAGAAGCGGCGACAGTGGTACAACTTCCAGCTAATCGTGAAATTCTTGAGGTGACACCGCGCAGTTATCAGCTAGATGGGCAGGATAATATCAAAGATCCAATCGGCATGACAGGGGTGCGCCTAGAGGTTGATGCGCATGTCATCACAGCACTGGGACCTCATCTAAAGAACCTCAAAAAAGCCTGTGAGATGACAGAGACAATTCCTCACGCGACAATTTTGGCAGGCCTGGCGGCGGCGCGGGCTGTCGTGAGCGATCAGCAGACCGAAAATGGCGTGGTATTGATCGATATTGGTGGTACGACGACAAATATTGCCGTATTTGAAGAGGGCGATCTTCAGCATGTCGCTGTATTGCCTGTTGGTAGCGTAAACATTACCAACGATCTTGCGATTGGCCTCAAGACCGACCTGGATGTGGCTGAAGCGGTCAAGGTGCAACACGCTGTTGCTATGCCATCACTTCACAGCGACAAGAAAGACACGGTATCGGTAAGAGTAGGTGACAAATCACATTCATTTGATGTGAGTGATATCGATATGATTGTCGACGCGCGTCTCGAAGAAATATTTGAACTCGTCAACAAAGAACTCAAAAGTATCGGCCGAGCTGCCAAACTACCAGGCGGAGCAGTCTTAACGGGCGGCGGGTCGTCCCTAAAAGGCATTGCCGATTATGCGCGCAGTGCCTTGCAGATCAGCGCTCGTATTGGTCAGGCTCCTGAATTTGCCGGTGTGTCAGAAAATGTTCGCAGTCCTGAATGGAGCACGGCACTCGGACTCATGCTTATCGACCTTGAGGGTGCTTCAATCGGTAGTCATCATGGCAGTACAGCAAGCAAATCAAGCAAATCATCGTTCGATCTATCAAAAATTACTGGCAAAATAACAGAGGTGTTTGGTAAATTCCGTTCATAAAATGTGTTCACGGGCATATTCCGATAATAGGTTGAACACACTCTTGGCGATGCGACAAAAGCAATGTATACTTATTGTGAACAAAGCGAGGGGAACGAACTATTATGCCTGAAGTAAAACCAACTGATATCCAAGCCTTTGCGACAATAAAGGTCGTGGGTGTTGGCGGTGCGGGCGGCTCTGCCGTCAACCGTATGAAAGATGCCGGATTGACGGGTGTGCAGTTTATCGCCGTCAATACCGATGCACAAGCGCTCCATAACTCAAAAGCTGATGTCAAAATCCATATCGGGCGAGAAACGACGCGCGGACTCGGTGCAGGTGCCGACCCAGCAGTCGGACAAGCCTCTGCCGAAGAATCACGCGAAGAGATCAAAAAAGCCCTCGATGGGGCAGATATGGTATTCGTCACGATTGGCGCTGGTGGTGGTACTGGCTCTGGTGCTGGACACGTCGTTGCGAACATTGCTCGCGAGCTTGGTATTCTCGTTGTGGGTGTTGCGACCAAACCATTTAGCTTTGAGGGCGAGAAACGACGCGCCAATGCTGACTGGGCAATTGCACAGCTCGGTCGTCAAGTTGATACCCTTATTACTATCCCGAATGATCGCCTTCTTCAGACAATCGATCGTCGCACGCCACTACTTGAGACTTTTAAGATTGCCGATGATGTGTTGCGCCAGGGTGTGCAGGGTATCTCTGAGCTGATTACCGAACACGGCCTCATCAACCTCGACTTTGCCGATGTGAAAGCTATTATGAGCAATGCTGGCTCCGCCCTGATGGGCATTGGTCGCGCCAGTGGTGAAGATCGCGCCGCTAAGGCAGCTCAGCAGGCGATTGAGTCGCCACTTATCGAAGTATCGATCGATGGCGCCAAGGGCGTGCTGTTTAACGTCACAGGTGGCTATGACATGAGTATGAGTGAGATCCAAGAAGCCGCTGAGATCATCACTGCTGCGGTCGCGCCTGATGCCAATATCATCTTTGGTGCCACGCTCAAGCCTGAGATCGATGATGAGCTGATCATCACAGTTATCGCAACTGGCTTTGATTCGGAATTCTTCCACGAACGAGCTGAAGCAACCCCGTTGCCGAGCGTGAATCAGACACCACCGATTATTCAGCGCGAGCTTGACCGCGCTGATGATGTGAGTGACGAAGAGATCAAAAATGTCGACATGAATCTCGACAACGACACTGCTACACAAGTCACGAGTAGTTTTACTGATGATGAAGAACCGACTGGTAACATTTGGCACCAAGTTGATGAAGATGAGTCGGACATGCCAGCCTTTTTGCGCCGACGTAAAAAAGATAAATAAAATTAGATTCGCAACCACAAACTTCAACGTAGTTGAAGCCTCTGGTTGCGGGAGACAGGAGTCGCCCGCGAGTGCGCCTAGGCGCGGTGGCGGGTGTGACGTTGCATGTAGAGCCTGATCGCCAGGCCAACCATGCCGCCAACAGCTAGGGCGGCGAATTCACCGCTCCAGTTGACCAGGGCGAGCACGATCAGGACGATGACGATAAGCCCGAGATAGTAGTCCCGGTGCGTCATGCCCTCGACGTAGTCGAGTGCCTGCTCGGATTTCTTCATGATTGTTCCTCTTCTCGGTTGTTGCGGTTTTGGTTGGACTCGATGATGCGCTCGACGCAGTCCTGACCGTGGGAAAGGACTACAAAAATTGCAAGCCCCACCAAAACTGCCATAAATGAGTATTTCCCATCGGCCAGCAGGTGATAGGCTGTGCCCCCTACGAAGCTCACGAGGAGAAACCTAAGGAATATCAACATGATTTTTACTTCCTGTCTCCAATGTCGCGGGGCAGGGTGCCACCAGCGACGGTGTAAAGGTACTACGGTAGAACTCCACCATAGTCTAAACTATATTATAGCAAATATAACGATAAATGTCAATATTTGCCTCTGTGAGTAACCACGTATACTAGTAGGTAGAAGAGAGCCCTCGAGAGCATAACCACTATATGTTGCATAAAATACACTTGCCAGGCGCTATATATAGGGTTATGATAGATATCAGCTACATCGGGGAGGTGTAGAGTGCAGGAGAAAAATACGTGAAATGCCCACAATGCCAGATAGATGACTCCAAAGTTGTTGAGTCCCGAGATGC
>CAZKIA010000022.1:0-11163 GCA_964552765.1 uncultured Candidatus Saccharibacteria bacterium | reverse complement strand
GTAGCGGGATGAGGATAAGTCCGACAAATATCTGTGCCATAAACCACGCCATAAATATCGCGATAGCGACAATGACGAGGTAGATAAACTGGCGAAAACTAAACGGCCCGATGAGCTTGTCATCAGCTTCGACATCTTGGGGAACTTTATAGACTGCCATTATGGACCCTTGGGCGTATACATTGGCTTTATTCTCTTGATCATGCCGGCAGTGTCTTCGTTGGCGCGAGCTAAGATAGTAACCTTGTCCGCAGCAGCGGCAATTTGCCTAATTTTTTCCGCATCATCCGATCGACTGCGGTAGGCTTGTTCTTGTTCGGTGAGGGGCCCCATCTTTATCTGGCTGGTTGGCGGGTGCATATCTACGAACTGCTCGATGCGAGCTGCTGATGTTACATCCTGTGATGCAAGCTTCTCAGGGTTCAGATCTTTAGCCTTAATACCAGTTGAAATAGTTAACTCTCTATTGAAGCTTTCTTGGGTGGTGACCTCGCCGTTTATAACCTTTTTCATGAATACTTCATCAGTAAGTCCAACTTGACGATCTTTGGCGTTAGCAAAGTTTGCTTGAATCTGTCCGACTGCAAATTCTCGAACTTCTTTATTGCTCGAGCTAGCGAGCTTTGATACGACGGTATCCATTTCTCTTCCTTGCTGCATCATCATACTTGCTGCAGCAAGCTGCATTGTAGGGCTAGCCTTTACTTGATTGCCATTAAGTCCTTTTGCATCCTCCCCATCGAGCAATTTTTTAAGACCTATCCCATCCATGCGTGCATTTGTCAGAACGGTCTGAGCGGCTTTAAGGTTTTTTGCCTCTATCTCATCCAGTTGGCTGAGGCCCTGCGCTATAGCTTGATTAATATCATCTTGAGAGGCACTTCTTCCGCCCGCAGCTTGTCTGGCAAGACCTGAGTTTGGGGCGATCAACGCCTTACCAAGGTACTGACCTTGTGCTGTGTTTAAGTTGTGCTGAGCAGCGCTAGAAAGATACTGTCGTTGAGCCGACCTAGCTGCTGAAGCACCAGCTCCTCGTTGCCAGAAGGTAGGTTGCTTCCCCTTATTGTTTTTATTGAAATTCTGTAAACGATTAGCCTTTGATTGATTACTGAGACGATCCGTATAACCATCGGCACGCTTCCTGAGCCTGTCAAAAGGCCCCTTATTCGGGTTATTGACAGCTCCTGCGATCCTACCGAGCAATCCACCGCTAAATTTGAGCAAGAATGGTGTACCAAAGAGCGGGAATGCCATGACGGCGAGTGAGAATACTTCTACGAGGGCTCCTGCCATGCCTGGAGGAGCAGCCTGCTGCATGATAGACGAAGCAACCTTTGAGCCAGAGAATAATATAGCAACCAATGGGTAAAAGACGAGCATTGTCGTAAACATTTTGCGCCACTTATTGAATATATCTTCGGTATTTGGCAGGATATAGGCTGCAAATGCCAATGGTGAGAGGACGATTAGCATGATGAGGATGGCTTGTCGTGCGACAAGTATCAGGAGTGCGACGAGTATTGCGAGGAGCGCGGCGATAGCAAATGTGAGTGCAGCACTCAATATTGCTGGCCCTGCTCCGACGGCTACTGCTCCCGCACCAAGGCCAACCGCCAAAGCACTGGTAATGACCGTAGACCAACCGATCTCACCACTTGTTGTTTTTGAAGGTGGCAGTGCGCTCATGATAATGCCATCGAGGCCTGCCCCTATGATATTGGATATATCTACAAGGAATATACATAGGTAATACGATAAGTTGACGAGTATCGCCGCCATGATGATACGTGGGAGCATCTTGCGAATACCATAAGCGCTGATACCCATACTAGTAGCTTGTGAAAAGATAACAGCAAAGAAAGCAAGCACGAATACAATATTGGCGATATTTCGGACATTCCCCCATATCTGGAACAGAGGGTTATTGCCAAATGGATCAGGTACATTAAAGACGAGCATATTTTCTACAAGTGCATACACCGCATCCGTGACCGTGCCAATAAACGCCGCCACCGGGCAGACGATCCAACCAATACCAGAGATGTTACAGGTTTCTTTTTCTTGCGTACCGTCTGCTGTGCTAGTAGCACATCCTTTGTCACTCCATGTACCCCCGCCATCAGTACATTTCTTGGCGAGGGCTACCCTGTCTTCTGCACCAGAGCATCCTAGTATGTCAGAATACGACCCGGCTGTCGGCTGGGGCTTATTGGCGGCAACCGCTTTTTCGGCACAAGTCTGAACATTTGCCTGGATAATATTTGATTCTACTTGTGCACAAGCAGTTTTGTCTGTGGCACTTTTACATATCTCGGCGGTCCATGAATTAACATTGTTACTTATTTGATTGCGGAGTGTATCAGCATATTTTCTTATTTTCTCAACATCACTTGTGCTACCGCCACTTGATTTTGCCATGCCGAACTGAATTGATTTCTCCAGGTCACCAGCACAATCATTTCTCATTGCATCCAGTCCGCCACCATTAAGCAGCTGACTCTCAAAGCTACCTGATGCTTTCCAGACGGACATCGTAAGGCCCATACTCTTCGGAGTGTCACTTGAAGTAATGGCGGTATAAGCTTTGGTGAATTTATCTAAAGGATAGGCTGTCATCACTTGAGGGCAGTATCCAGAGTATGTCTCGTGTAAAACTTTTGCGCCAGCGGCACTGAAAGCTGAGGCTGAAGTGTTAAGGAAAAATATGGATGATACTACTGATAATAAAAACAGTAGATATTTCACTACCCACAGATTCTTGAATATTTTTTTTGGCGTCATTGAGCTGCTGATTCCCACCTGTGACTATTAAATGAAATGACTATCTCCTATGAGAATAATAGTAGCATAATGAAAAGTACATCAACAAGCTAATGATATCGTAGACTTTATAATAGTTATCGCTATTGTTATGTAAAATAGTCGTAAGTACTTTACATATATGGTGCTCTGTGACTAAATATGAGCATAACTATGATAAAACTAAATATAAAGAGTATCCTTGCGCCTATAGCTTTTATCGCTATGCTCGTTATCCCTACTTTGCTACCGATGACAGTGATGGCGGCACAAGACCCAGGCAACGGTGGTAGTGGTGGGGGTGCCGTTACGAATACTACCGTTACCAAAGGTGACGCGGCTGAGAAGACGTCATTTAGCTTTGGATCATGCGGTACTGCAAAAGTCGGTATCAAATGCCTGATGGTTGAAGTGCTTAAATTCCTCAGTGTGGCCGTCGGCATCGCCGTGGTGGGTGGTATCGCTGCAGGTGGTATCGTGTACTCAACCGCCGAGGGCAACCCCGGCAAAGCCCAAAAAGGTATCACGATTATCACCAATGCAGTACTAGGCCTTGTGCTCTATTTACTAATGTTTGCGATCATAAACTTTTTGGTGCCAGGAGGTGTCTTATGACGTTCTGGCGGCGAATTGTGATGGCGGTGTTGTCACTGGCAGTGATAGCAAATGTCGGTATGGCGGCATCTGCTCAGGCATTGACGGTGTCTACTAGGCCTATAACGACGGTAGCAGCCTGTGGTGGTGGTGTAGTGCAAGATCTCTTTGGGCTGCAGCCCTGGTATGCATGTCTGTCGAAAAATGATGATGGCTCACCGAAGATCACAAAACTGACCGACCTACTACTCATTATCTTCCCTGTCGTTGAGTGGCTTATCAAGATCGCCATGTATGTCGCGATATTTATGACCTTCTACATGCTGTTTAAGATCGCCATGGCGCGTGGAGATAGCAGCAAACTAGCGGGCGCGATGGGCGGCATCCGTGATGCGATCATCGGACTAGTCATCGCTCTTGTGTCTGTCGGTATCGTCAACTTTATATCAAGTGGAATAGCAAAGTAGGAAGAATATGAAAGTATCAGCAGATGAAATCGGTATCCCAAAAATAGCTGCTAACGGCTCCACACTCGATAATATATTTGGGATGATCTTTGTCGCGCTGGCGGCAGTCTGCATATTCTTCATTGTGCGCGGTGCTCTGCTCTATGTGACGAGCGGGAGCAACCCAGCAGATAACAAACAAGCCCGCGAGACGATACTGTACGCTATCGTAGCGCTTGCGGGGTCAACAATGGTACTAACTCTAATCTGGTTTGTAATACGAGGCATAGGAGGACAGCCTAACGGATGAAAAAAATAATCGATCATATTAAAAACATTTTTGCTATTGGGCTTGTCGTCTCAGTAGTCTCTTCAACAGCAGTTGGAGCTGCAGCGCTGCCGCTTGATCAGTCGTGTGCCGGGCAAGGCTCAACGATCTGTGCTTCCAAAGACCAAAAACTCTTTGGTCCTGGCTCTGTCTGGCTGAATATCGTCAATACTCTGATATATGTCATCGGTGCCGTTGCTGTTGTTATGGTTATCATTGGAGGTTTGCGTTATGTAGTCTCCGGTGGTGACGCTTCATCAACAAAAGCTGCCAAAGACACAATCCTGTATGCTATCATCGGTGTTGTTATCGCAGCATTTTCCTACGCGATCGTTAACTTTGTATTAAGTAAATTATAAAAAGGAGTAGATAATGTTACATAAAATAAAACTTACCGTCACGGCAGCCATGATTATGCTTGGCGTGGTGATGGTGCCAGCGATTGCTATCTCAGGTACGGCATCGGCTGCTACTACACCCCCTGCTCCTGCTCCTGCCGCGACAGGGTCAAAAGGGCAACTGTGTGAAGGTATCGGTGGCTGTAACAAGGAGGGTGAGGCGACGTTTCAAACTATATTTAACAACATCGTCAATATCCTCCTCTTTATCATTGGTGCTGTCTCGGTACTTATGATTATCATTGGTGGTATCCGTTACGTCGTATCAGGTGGTGACCAAAGCGCCGTCACGTCGGCCAAGAACACAATCCTCTATGCGATCGTCGGTCTTGTGGTAGCATTCATGGCCTACGCAATCGTCAACTGGGTGATTGGCAAGCTCTAGGTCTTTCAGCCTAGAGAGATTTCTGTTATAAATAAGAACAAGCATAAATAACGCTAAGGAGAATTATGAAACGAATTTCGAAAAAAATGTTACTAGGGCTGGCGCTCGTCCCTGTCGCTGCACTCGCTCTTAGTGCGGTTGTTGGTAATACTGCAGCGTTTGCTGCCTCACTGCAAGAGGGTGCTAACGCCGCTCAGGGAACAGGTGTTGCGACCGACCTGATGGGGTCGGGCGGTGTCTTCCAGACAGTTACCAATATCCTCCTCTTTATCATCGGTGCTGTATCAGTCATCATGCTGATCATTGGTGGTATCCGTTACGTCGTATCAGGTGGTGACCAAAGTGCTGTCACGGCTGCCAAGAACACGATCCTCTACGCGATCGTTGGTATCGTTGTGGCCTTCCTCGCCTACGCTGCTGTTAACTTCGTTATCAATCAGCTTTCAACCGCTGCGTAATCGGTATAGTCAACATAAAAATAGCTCCATTTTACTTGGAGCTATTTTATTAGGGATAGTATCGCTTTTACATAATAAAACTCACCCATCTAGGGTGAGTTTTATTACTTCATAGCAAGTATTACATGATCTCGATCTTGCGGGCTTGTTCTTGCTTGATCTTTGTAAAGCTGATTGTTAGAACGCCGTCTTTGAGTACGGCCTCAACTTCGTCTTCTTTGACCTGGACGGGCAATGCCAGCGTACGGCTAAACTCACCCCAGTAACATTCCTGAACGTGCCAGTGAGTCGCTGCGGAGTCGTCACCGCTGCTCAGGGTGCCGCTGATTGTCAGGATGCCGTCCGATATGCTGACATCTAGGTCTGATTTGTTAACGCCCGCTGTCCGTGCTTTGACGATAAGGCGCTCGTCGGTCTCGTAGACATCGACAGCCAGCTGTCCTGGCATGTCGCCTTCATCATTTTCGTCCCAGCTGTCGTCCGACGGTGATGATTGACTTACTGAACCATTATCTTCTGGCATACTGGTAGACTCATCATCGGAGAGAAACGCAGCCGCCAACTCATCTTCCATGAGAAGATCGTCGTTTTGTTTATGTCCTCGCACCATATATCCTCCACTTCAGTTGTTGTACACAAGAATTGTCTCACTAATTATATCCGAGATTGTCAATAATCTGCAATAATACTGACATGAAACGTAAAAACTACAATGCTCGATAGGCTACTTGAGGCATTTGCACCTCATATCTGTTGCTCTTGCGGAGATAAAACTGCTTTGCTGTGTGAATATTGTGAATATGACATCATATCGGAGCGATTTAGCTATTGTCTGGCCTGTGAAAAACCGACAGTTGACAGTAACCTCTGTACGGGGTGTCATTTGCGAGTGGCCTATGATGATGCATGGGTAGTTGGCTGGCGTGATGAGGGGCTCAAACGGCTGATTGACCTCTATAAATTCGAGAGAACACGTGCCGGAGCAGATGTGATTGCGAGACTGCTTGATCACATACTACCTCAGTTGCCGCCAGAGACGGTAATTACGTATATACCGACCATTCCCCTGCATCGTCGTCAGCGAGGCTATGATCATATGAAGTTAACTGCCGAAGCGTTGGCTCGCCGCCGTAGCCTACAGAGTAACAGCTTACTGCATCGTCTTACCGCCCTGCCCCAGTTAGGTTCTGATAAAAAGAGTCGCCTGGTACGACAACGTGGAGCCTTTGAAGTACCGACAAATATTGAGACGCCCGTTTTACTGCTTGACGACATCTATACGACAGGGGCGACGATAACCGCGGGGGTTGCGGCACTCCGTCACGCAAGCCAGCAGCCAATATTTGTAGGGGTGGTAGCACGACAGCCGTTTAAATAAATGAAACATCCAGCCTTTCGGCTAGATGTTTCATGGCGGAGAGGATGGGATTTGAACCCACGAAACGAGTTGCCCCGTTTACACGCTTTCCAAGCGTGCGCCTTCAACCACTCGGCCACCTCTCCTCATTTTATTCGTCGCGTCGTCCACATATCCACGGCGCTCCGCTCTGTCGCTGACAGATGCTCGCTATATCCGCTCATCCCTTTCTCAACATACTTTCGTATGTCTGCGAGAGGGATTTCGCTTCACGGCCACCTCTCCGCGTCGGAGTCGAATCCGAGCGCTGGTTTCCGCGCTAAAGCGCGAAAAGCCGCTTACTCTCCTTCGCCTCCTCCTTTCGATAAAAATCGACAGATTTTTATCGTTTTAAATCACAAGTTCACTTCGTGAACTATAAGACACAGTCTATCATTTGTTGCAATTTTGTAAAAACCTGTTGTAATCAACTCTGATCTGTTGTATAGTGAGGGAATATCACTAATCAAGGTCGGTTGATGCCACGCAAGAAAACTACAGGGCCCGTTATTAAACTGGCCGGAATCACGAAAGAATACGGTCATGACGACACACTATTAGTGGCGCTTGATGGTATCGATCTGACGATTGATAAAGGCGAATTTGTCGCAATCATGGGGCCAAGCGGTTGTGGCAAGACGACGCTACTAAACATCCTGGGCTTGCTCGATTCTTCAACGGACGGAGACTATGAACTTAATAGTACCAATGTCGAGCAACTATCGTCACACCGTCGGGCGCACATTCGTTCGCACGAGATTGGCTTTGTCTTTCAGAGTTTTAATTTGTTGCCGCGCATGACTATTATCGATAACGTAGCCCTGCCCCTCACCTACACCAATATGCCGCGCTACAAGCAGCACAAAAATGCCAGTCGCATGCTTAAGACATTTGACCTACAAGAGCGTGAATACTACATGCCAACACAACTGTCGGGTGGTCAATTACAGCGCGTGGCGATTGCGCGCGCCCTTGTGAACCGTCCGAGTATTATCCTAGCTGATGAGCCCACCGGTAACCTTGACAGCAAAGCCAGCGAGATCATCATGAGCGAGCTCAGCGACATTCATCGTCGCGGTAATACCATCATTATGGTGACACATAACCCCGACCTCACGACCTATGCGACACGTATTATCCATATGCGTGATGGTCGGATATCACGCGACACCAAGCACCCAGAACCAGTTGTTGATCCGCGCAAAAAGCGTCCACTTGGCTCTACTAGCAAGAAACGGAGCACGAAATGACACTTGCCTCTTATATCCGCGAAGGTATCACCAGCCTCAAAAGCACCCGCGTCCGTACGGGGCTAACCACACTCGGTATAATCATTGGCGTGCTGTCGATCACACTTGTCATGGCACTTGGCGAAGGCGCTAAACGGACTATTGCAAATCAAATCACTGGGCTCGACAGCGGGATTATTATCGCTAAACCAGGTGGTGATGACCAGCGCTCTGCCCTGACGAGCTATAATCCATTTGCGATTGCCTCGACATCGACATTGACCGAGCGTGATGTGCGTTCGATCAATGACCTCAAGGCGACAAATGCTGTAGCGCCACTGATGTTTATCAATGGCTCAATCAAGCACAATAGCCGTACAGCTAGTAACGCACCAATCATCGCAACGACACCAGAATTTTCAAGCTTGCTTAAGCTTAGCCTCATTTCGGGTCAGTTTGTCAGCGAATCAACCAACCGCAATACGGTCGTGCTCGGCCATGACGCCGCACTCGATGTACTGGGTAACGACCAAGTTCGCGGCCAAGAGATCATGATAAAAGGCCGTCCGCACACGGTGATTGGTGTGCTCAAACCAACCAATGCACCCATCAATGCCGTCGGTGTCGACCTTGATCGGAGTGCCTTTATCAGCCTTGATGATGGCAAGAGTTTCAATCAAGGTATCGCACAGATTGGGCAGCTTATCATGCGCGCCAGCGATACCAACCAGACCGCCAAGACAGCTGCAGCGATTGACGCGCTACTGATAGCCAACCATGAAGGCGAACGTGATTTTAGTGTGATCGAGGGCAAAGATGCCGCTAGTTCGGCCAATGCCTTTTACAACATCATCGTGCTTATTACGGCGGCGGTAGCCGTGGTATCACTCGTGGTGGGTGGTATTGGCATCATGAACATCATGCTCGTCAACGTGACCGAGCGTACTCGCGAAATTGGCATCCGAAAAGCCCTTGGTGCGAGTAATCGTCATGTCATGGGTCAATTTCTTATCGAATCACTCACCATGACGGTTGTTGGCGGTATTATCGGGCTTGTGAGTGCATATATCATCGCATTTTTCGTAGCCACCGTCTTCTCGTTCCAACCGGCCCTCACCTGGGAAATCATCGCCATTGCGATGGGTCTTGCTGTCAGTGTCGGCGTGATCTTTGGGCTCTACCCTGCTATCAAAGCCTCGCGTAAAGACCCAATTGAAGCTCTGCGACAATACGAATAATCTATACTATGTGATCAATCGTAAGTGGAGGTGCGATAACTTTTGTCGCGGTCGACAAGTCATGTTCGTTGTGTGTGGTGGTGATTGCGATACAACGTATCCCTGCGGCAACTGCAGCGTTCACTCCGCTTGGAGAATCCTCGATAATGACACATTGCTCGGGGTCATATCCAATAGCAGCTACTGCTTTTGTATATCCCTCCGGATCTGGTTTTCCTGTTCGTACATCATCAGCTGTTATGATGACATCAAAGGCGTCACGAATGTTGAGTGCAGAAAGTATCACTTCGACTTCTTGTCGTACAGATCCGGTCACAAGTGCGAGTTTTATACCCTTTTTTCGTAGGCCTTGGATAACATCAATAATTCCTGCGTAGGGAGTGATGTCATTTTCTGCAATATCGAGAAAATGCCCAGTCTTTTCAGCGAGAAGATCTTCAATGGGAGTACTATCAGTGTGAGTTTGAAGAAAATCCTCAAGGCCCTTTTGATCTGTTTTACCAGCAAAATATGTTTGATAGTTTTCATGGTCGAGTGTGTGCCCATGACTCGCAAGCGTTTTTTGAAATGCCTGAATATGCTGGGGCTCACTATCTACGATGACACCATCCATATCAAATAGCACAGCGCGAATTTCTTGTTCACTCATGCTATCCAAGTTCAACTTTCAATTTCTCGACGAGCTCGACAGGTGTCGGATTAACTCCGTTGAGGATACCGAGGTAAATACTCACGAAGTCGCCCAGGGCAAAACTCCAGGCAAGTTGCTGGAGTAGTGTTTCGCCATGAGGTGAAACCACCAGAGGTGCCGGACGCATCCCAGACAAAAGTCGCTCTGTTACCTCGAATCGCTTCTGCACGCGTGGATGCTCCAGATTTGAGCGAATTTCTACGACAGCAAACGGCTTTTCTACTGGGTGTGAACTCCAACCGATAAATTCGTTGTGATTTAACTCGGGGTATTGGTTCACCCAGGCAGTGTTTTTAGCATTTTCGTTCATGCAGATTTTCCACTTGTTGGCGGCCGGGTACAACTTGGGGCCGGCGTACATAATCGTCGTCTTGCCGACGAGCTTGAGGGCGATTTGCTTGGCATAATTGCGTTCTGTCGGTACATCTGCCGCCCAGTCAGTAATCTCACCGCGAAGCCAGTCGCCTATTGATGCGAGTTCTGACACGTCTTGGTCGACAACATCGAGGTTGCGGACGATATTTACAAAAGCATTCACAAAGTAAAACGTCGCCATGCGAGGTTGGATACCGGCTGGGATTGAAAAGAGCGGATAGTTCTTTTCGCGGGCAATATCGGCGAGTTTGCCACCAGCCGCCACGACAACAATCTGAGCTCCTTTGTCTTCAGCCTTGTGCAAGGCCTCGATCGTCTCCTCGGTGTTGCCAGAGTAGCTGGAAGCGATGAATAGTGTCTGCGAGCCAACATAAGGCGGGATGTCGTAGTTACGCACAATCTCAAACGGCACGCGCATTTGCGGCCACGATTGTACGACGACCATTGGCAGGGCTGAGCCACCCATACCTGCCCATACGACATTCAGAATTGGTGAGCTCGGTACAAATTCGGCATCAAAACTTTGTGCAAAATAATCGCATTGTCCGGCAGCGACGCCGAGTGCGTTTTGTGGGTCGCGCTGTGCGATCACATTGGCGGTATCAAGTATGTCCATTCACCCTCCTAAACTTCATATTTTTGGGTAATACTCTGACGTTTTACTGCTCGTCGGGGCCCGTTTCTAGAAGTTTTGGCGGATAAACTCCCCTCGAGGCATATTCACAGACTATTACATCTATGGTACAGTAAATCCAAAGATTTAGCATAACAACTATCAAAAGGGGCGGGCATGGACAAGACAGTTGAACCACTAACGGATGATGCG
>CAZKIA010000021.1:7943-12217 GCA_964552765.1 uncultured Candidatus Saccharibacteria bacterium | reverse complement strand
ATGTACGGCCCAACTGACCTCAAAAAAGGCACCGTCATCCAGATCGATGGCCAGCCGTATCGCGTCATGGACTATAACCAAAAAGTCATGGGACGGGGCGGAAGCATTGTGAATGTAAAGGTGAAGAATCTTGTAACAGGCGCGATGCTGCCCAAGACCTATAAAGGTCAGGAAAAGATCGAACCTGCTGAGGTATCAAATCGCACTGTGCAGTATCTGTATAGCGACGGGACTGATTTTCACCTGATGGATCCGACGACATTTGACCAGTTTCAAATTGACGCCGAGACAATGAACGAAGCCGACAAATACTTACACGAAGGCGATGAAGTGAGCTTGCAGTTCTTTGATGATCGGGTGATTAATGTTGAATTACCGACGTCGGTAGCGCTTACTGTCACGTATGCTGAATCTGTCGTCAAGGGCGACACCACGAGCAGCGTCCTCAAGGATGCTACGACTGATACGGGGCTTGTTGTGAAAGTACCCGCGTTTATAAAGACTGGTGATATCATCAAGGTTGATACGCGCGACGGTAGTTATATTGAGCGCCAGAAATAGCGTATACTAGTAGTCATGGCCGATTACGCAACCAAACAAGATGTCCAAGAGATCGTCGACAAGGCGGTCGGTAAAGCTGTGACGGACTTATCTGAGGTTATCGCGCAGTTTGCAAGCAATGTCGATGGTCGATTCAACAAGGTTGAGGCTGATATCACCGACATGAAAGAAGATATCGCTGATCTCAACAAAAAATACGATCGACTACTGGACACCATCGACGCTTTTATCAAGCGTATTGACGACAATGAGACGGAAAATGCGGCTCGTGATTCACAGCTTGCTCGGCTTGAGCGTTGGATCGAGCAGATTGCCAAAGAAACTGGCGTCAAATTACAGTACTAGCAGATAGCCGCGTATATAGATTTTAGAGCAACACAATGAAAACACGACTTGATCAGGCAGTATTTGCTCGGGGGCTGACACGGTCTCGATCGGAGGCAGGGAGTTGGATTGGGCTCGGCAAAGTACTGGTCAATGGCAGAGTGACACTAAAAAGCGGTCAGTTTGTATCTGTGAGCGACAAAATTGAGCTGAAAACTGATCAAAAGTACGTGTCGCGGGCAGGGTTAAAGCTAGCAAGTGTGGTGGACAAGTTTGGGATTAATTTTGCTGATACGGTAGTCATCGATGTTGGTAGCAGTACGGGTGGATTTACCGACTATGCATTGCAGCATGGCGCCCGTAAAGTGATCGCTGTCGATGTCGGAACTGATCAGTTGCATCCGAGCTTGCAGGGTCATCCACAGATTGAGTTGCATGAGAAGACTGATATTCGGAGTGTTCGAATGTCGAATTTGGAATCTCGAATGTCGAATGAATCACAAGGTGCACGTTCGAACGTCGAAATTCGAGATTCGAACATCGATATCATTGTGATTGATGTAAGTTTTATTAGCCTGCGTGAGATTTTACCGCATATCGAATACTATATCGCCGACAAAGATACGACAATACTTGCGATGGTTAAGCCGCAATTTGAGGCGGGTCGATACCAGGTAAGTAAAGGCATCATCAAAAATGATGCGGTGCGCCGTGAGATACTGCGTGATTTTGAAGTCTGGGCAAAGCAGTATTTCGTTATCCGAGACAAAGCCGATAGCGATGTAGCGGGTAGTCGGGGTAACCGTGAGCGGTTTTATCTGATGAAGCGAGCCTCACACTGACCGAGCGGCGCATGTTTGCTATACTAGCATGAGCACTATGGTGATACAGAGGTTCAAAAAACAGTGGCGCCAGTACACGCCGCGGCGACGGCGTATCCTGTTGATTGGTGGTGGAATCATGATGTTGATTGTCCTGTTGCAGCTGGTTTATCCGGCTGATCGCGCTCTGCCGTTCGCGCGCCTACAGGGAGAACCAGTTGGCTGGATGAGTCGCAGTGAGATTGAGCAGAAATTGCTTCGAGAGTACGCGCCTATTACGGTGACGACGACGATTCACGATAAAAAGGCCGTAACTCGACTGCCGCAGACCGGTATCACGATAGATAACGACAAGACAACCGGTGGATTGACTGCTTATCCGTGGTACCTGCGCCTCATCCCACTGAGTATTGTTGTAAGCGGTGCCGTGACTAACCAGTCGGTCGTTGCGGGAGTTGATGATGAGCGGTTTGCAGAATACGCCAGTGAACGGATGCGTGAGTGTGAGATTGCCCCCAAAAATGCGGCCGTTATGCTAAAAGATAACGAGATTGTGCTTGATCCCGCCAAAGATGGTCAGGATTGTAGCCAGAAGAGTATCCGCGATCAACTCTTGGCATTGCCATTAACCAAACAGGGTGTTACTACTCGCATTCAGACCACCGCCAAAAAGCCTAAGCGTTCCGACAAAGCAGTCGAGAGTGTATTGCAGGAAGCACGGACGGTTGCAAACCGGACAATTACCATCACCGTAGCAGGTAAAAATTATGTGGTTGATAAGGCGGTGCTTGCAAGCTGGCTGGTATTTCCCGAAGATCCCGCGACCAAGAAGCTCACTGTCGGGGTTGATGATGATGGGATTGTCAAATATCTCGAAACGATTCAAAAGGACGTCTATATTGCGCCAGGTACGACTACTATTACCACGCAAGATGGTATCGAGACGGGACGTGTTGTTGGGGCGAGCGGCCAAGGTATCGATGCCACTAAGACTACCGCTGCGATCAAGCAGCAAGTACTATCAGACAGCGGTACTGTCGGGGCATCTCTCACGGTTTTACCACCAAAACTTGCCTACACCCGTAGCTACAGCAAAACGCCAGAGGGCCTTCAGGCATTAATCCAAGACATTACTCGTGATAAAGGCGATATGGCGATCTCGGTGCGCAAGCTTGGTGATAGCGGTGTGAGCGTCAATGGCGACAAACAGTACCACCCCGCGAGCACCTATAAACTTGTCATTGCTTACAGTGTACTGAAGCGGATTGACAGTGGTCAGTTTAGCTGGGGGCAGGCGAGTAGTGGTGGACAGACAGTGAGTCAGTGTTTTGATACAATGATTGTCGATTCGGACAACGCTTGTGCGGAGTGGTTTGGCTCGACGATCGGCTGGTCTACCCTGACAAATGAAGCGAAAGCACTAGGCATGAGCAATACCGTGCTTAATAAGCCATTTGTGTCGACAGCAAATGACATGGCGCTGTTTTTGCAGAAGCTTGAGTCAAATCAACTTGGCGTGAGTGAACCGTCGCGTGCTCGGCTGATTGATGCCATGCAGCGGCAAGTCTATCGCAAGGGAATACCGGCTGGTGTCGGTGTGCCGGTGGCAGACAAGGTGGGCTTTCTTGACGGGTTACTACATGACGCAGCGATTGTGTACTCGCCAAGTGGTGTCTATGTACTCGTCATTTATAGTAGCGGCAGTAGCTGGGGACAGATTGCCGACGCAGCGGGCCAAATACAAGCGCAGTTGCAATAATCATTGTATAAAAATATGATAAAACTATTGCAAAAACATGATAATTATTCTATAATGCTAATCAGCCACGTGTGTGGTGGGCCGGTAGAGGCGGTAGCTGAATATATGGTTGGCTGCACGACTCCTGGTCTTGCATCTTAACATTTGATTCATCTCTATCGCTTGTACCGGTCTCCCACATCTGTGGGGAATCATCCCTTCGAGGCCTTAGGAGGCCAAAAATGAAGTCCAATCTCAAGCGAGCATGGCTCGCGATCGCGGCCGTTCTCGGCCTGATCTTCATGACGGTTGGCGGCAGTACTGCCGCCACTGCCACGCAGTACATAAACATCGGGTGTTCCGGTGTGCCCGGCATCGCGAACGTGGATGCGACCAACATCGACCCGGCCGGGTCGTTCACGCTCACGATCGCGTTCGACAACGATCCGACCTGGCAGGCCACCGGCACCGGTGCCGGCCTGAATGCTGCGATCTTCAGCCAGGCGCGTGGTGCCAATTCGCGGTATGCAACGGTCACGCTGTCGAATGCGGCCGGTGTCTACGACACCTGGGCCAACTTCGATCGTACGGCCTGCAACTGGACACCCCCCACGACTCAGGTCGCCATCCCCGCCGCGCCGTCCATCACGGACGACCCGTCGGTGCAGGGTGACGCGCACTACAACCTGCCGGCCGACACGACGTCCCTTGACTGGACGCTCAACTCGGACGGTTCGGTCACGGTCACGACCAAGCCTGGTTACGTCTTCACGGACGGGACGACCACCAAGTCGTATCCCGCACCGAAGGACGTGTACAACCCGCCGGCG
>CAZKIA010000021.1:0-7843 GCA_964552765.1 uncultured Candidatus Saccharibacteria bacterium | reverse complement strand
CGGGACGACCACCAAGTCGTATCCCGCACCGAAGGACGTGTACAACCCGCCGGCGACCGACACTCAGGTCGCCATCCCCGCCGCGCCGTCCATCACGGACGACCCGTCGGTGCAGGGTGACGCGCACTACAACCTGCCGGCCGACACGACGTCCCTTGACTGGACGCTCAACTCGGACGGTTCGGTCACGGTCACGACCAAGCCTGGTTACGTCTTCACGGACGGGACGACCACCAAGTCGTATCCCGCACCGAAGGACGTGTACAACCCGCCGGCGCCGCCCGTCACACCGACGACGCCGGTCACGCCTCCGAGTGAGGCGCCGACCACGCCGCCAGTGACGGCGCCCGTGGCTCCGGTCACGACGCAGACGACGGCAACAACCAGTACGGCCACCTCGCGCGGTACCGGTGCCAACACCGGGCCCGACGAGACCCCGCCGAGCAATGGCGTTCGGTTGGCGCTCATCACTCTCGTGGTGATGGGCATCGGTGGCGTGGCGTTGCGGCTGCGGCCGCGGGCGTCGCGTCACTGAGATGAATCAGATCAATCAGACTTACTGACCTAACCTTAGGGCGGTAGGCGTCTGATTCACTAGGGCCACGTCGCATCCAGCGACGAGGCCCTTCTCAATTTTTTATCTCCCCATCCTGCACATATTGACAATATTTACTTTAGTGAGATAGTATGCTATACTATCTCTATGGCATTACGGCCTCATCTTCGGTACATACCGAGGGTATTAACAATTCGATCACAGAGAGAAAAGAGGTGGTGACGCATATGAGTTTGCGTCAAAAGCAGTGGCTTTACTGGGCACTCACGGCAACGCTGCTCGCAGCGCTCGTCTACGGGCTCTGGCCGCGGCCGATGACGCTTGCCGTCTCGACCTCGCCAGGCCCACACGGCAGTTACGCGGTTGTCGCGCCGTCACTCGAGGCGTCTTCAGCGGCTGCATCGCCGGACATTGTGACGGTCAAAGCGATATCGGTGCCATCATCGGCTCCGACAGAGCTTCGTATCCCATCGGTAGGGCTGACACTTCGGGTACTCCCTGATGTCTGTCCCGTCGACGAGAATGGCGACATTCACCCGGCGACGTTGGGTGATGCCTGCTACTACACTGCCGACAGCAAGCCGTACCAGTTGCCGGGCAGTGAGACGACTGATTTGTCTGTCATTGCTGGGCACACCTGTCGGTGGTGTGGTGAGGCAGCATTTAACCCGGTGTACGACTGGCAAGCCCAGAAGTTCCTCGTGGCAGTTGGTGACGAGCTATGGCTCAAGACCGCCGCCTCAGGTGAGCGCTGGCTTGTCTATCGAGCAACGGCTACGCACACGGCCGCCAAGGGTGCTGGCTCCGGTAGCTTGCGTGAAAGTGTCGAGGTCTGGGGCAGCGCCCCGAAACCACGCACGCTCATCACGCTGGGTTGCCTCCAGCCAAATGACGGCTCGCCGTCGTCGCGTGAGAACATCGCGATCGAGTGGCTGTTCGAGGACATCCGCTCTCTGTGATCCGATACGCCCCCGAAACACTTGCGTCAGCAAGTGGAGTAGGGGGCATTCTCATTTTCTATTATTTTTTGACGTTGAAGCGAAATTCAACGATATCATCAGGCTGCATAACGTAGTCCCGGCCCACGGTATGGACGCGCCCCGCTTGCTTGGCGGCTAGCTCGGAGCCTGCCTCGACGAGGTCGGGGAAACTAACAATTTGGGCGGCGATAAAGCCTTTCTCAAAATCAGTATGGATGACACCGGCAGCTTGTGGTGCCGTATCGCCCTGGTGAATTGTCCAGGCGCGGACTTCTTTGGGGCCAGCGGTGAGGTAGCTCTGTAGCCCGAGGGTATGGTAGGCGGCACGAGCGAGCTGGTGCAGGCCAGACTCAGTGACGCCGTAGCTTGCCAGTAACTCTTTGGCATCGGGCTCATCGAGGCCGCGGAGCTCTTCCTCTAATTTGGCGCAGACAAATACGACATCGTGAGGCGCGACGAGTGATTTCATCTGGGATTGGAGATTGCTATCTGATAGTCCTGCCTCGTCAACATTGAAGGCGTAGATGGTGGGTTTGGCAGTGAGGAGGGAAAGACTGAGAGACTGCGAGACTGAGAGACTGAGAGAAGAGACAGTTTTTCCTTCATTGAGGGCGTCGCGGATGGTGATGAGCTGGTCATACTCGGTTCGCTTGGCTGGGTCGGATTTGGCTTCTTTTTGGAGTTTAGGCAGATGACGATCGATGGTTTGGATATCGGCCAGGATGAGTTCGGTGTTGATGATCTCGATGTCGCTTTGTGGGTCAATTGGGGCGTCGTCGTGACGAAGGATATCGTCATTGTGAAACGCCCGTACTACATGCACGATAGCATCGCACTCGCGGATGTTGTGCAGGAATTGATTGCCCAGGCCTTCACCAGTACTTGCCCCAGCTACCAGGCCAGCGATATCGACGAAGGTTACGGTAGCAGGGAGTACTTTTTCGCTGCCGTAGATGCCCTGCAGGGTCGCAAGACGTGGGTCGGGGACAGGGACAATGCCGGTATTTGGCTCGATGGTAGCAAAGGGATAATTCGCCGCCAGAGCTTCGGCATTGGTGAGTGCATTAAAAAGTGTCGATTTCCCGACATTTGGTAGGCCAACGATCCCGATACTGAGACTCATATACAATTATTATAACAGGGACGGGTATGAACACTCAAACTACTAGCTATGACCATAAGCGTCATGCTACAATGTGAGACAAAGAGGGGTGTAATAACGTATGTCGAAGATTATTTCTACGAAAGAGACAAAACAGGCGTCGCGCCTGAGCAAGAAACACTTTGCTCTAGGAGTGTTACTGCTGGTTATTGTTCTCATTATTGTTGCAGGTGCTTGGTTTGTTGCAAAAAATAATAAACAAAACACTGCCCAAAAGGGCACAGATCAAGTCGTCGCTGATCTTAATGTAAAAAGTCACGAATTGAATGCCAGAGGTGACTATAATGGAGCGCTACAAGCGTATGATGATGCCGCCAGTCAGGTGCAGTCTGCTGATGAAAAGCAATTGATTTTACTCAAAAAAGCAAGCATGTCGGCGCAAACACAAAAATACGATGATGCGATGACAGCTGCGCGACAAGCTGAATCGGTGAAGCCAGGAGTGGCCGTCAGTCAGATGATTGCAATTATTGCAGAGAAGATGGGTAATAAGCAACTTGCTATCGAGTACTGTAAGAAAGCGATTACTCAGATGGATTCTAAATCTCCCAACTACAGGATGGAAGTAGAAGAAATGAAACAAAAGATTACACGACTTGGTGGTACGGTATGAGGAAATCATTACGACGCTTGGCTGTCATTGCAGTCTTTATGATTATTGTAGCAGGTATTGTGACATCAGTTGCAAGTGCTTCCTATGGGAGGGCGCAATGGACTGGTTACTTTATGAATAACTTTAGCGACTGGGGCGACAAGGTGTATCTAGATGGGTTGATGATATATGGATCGACCGCACAGGAGCGTGCAAATAGTTTTATCAGCACAATGCGCGCGTATAGCACAGATACCGGCAATAACCACGATGTTGGTACGGCATTTATTGTTAACACCATGCTTGGTAGGAGTGCCCCTGGATCAGGGACAATACCAGTTTCATCAGCAGATATTGATGAGCTGCAGACTCGCCTGAATGCTTTCGTGGCGGGTGGAGGTATCATCTCTTTTAATGATACGTACTCTTATACGCGCAATACGTATAAACAAAATACATATAAGGACGTTGCATGGTATGACACACCGGGTACCGCTGGGGCATGGGTGTTTTCAAAAGGTGGTACGGAGTACTATGTTATTAAGTACGATTGTGCGAATCCATTAGGGGCTTTTCCAGGCATTCCTCGATCACCGTCCTATGATATCAATGGTACGTCTACGATAACGAATCCAGGAACTCCGGCCTATCCTGGTTCTGTATTTAATCTCAATCACACGCTGACAAATGTTGGCCCAGATCAGTCTCCATCGATTGCTAAAAATATCTTTAACTATAATCCATCGACCGGTGGTGAATCTGCGGTGCCAGGTACATATGGGGTGCACGGTGTCTTTCCTGTGTGGTATACGGGTAATTACCCTTCGACACTAACAGTACCAGCTTCTGCCGTGGCAGGGGAGAGGTATTGTCAACGCATCGGCTGGGATCCTGACGCCTATATAGGAGGTGTCCAGTATAGACATGGGCGGAGTACGCCAGCCTGTGTGACGGTGGTGTATAAATACACATTAACACCACAAGTAAACACAACTGTAACTACCGCACCTGCCTTAGCGCCCGTAACGTTTCAATACAGTGTACGTAATAACGGCCCGACAAAGACATATACGACAGGCGTTGGTCAACGAGAGATCACCGTACCTCCAAATGTTACTATCAACTTTGGCGCAAATGTTAGAGATGATGTAGATTGCCCGACGTATACCTCTATGGGGCCGGGTGTTACATGTAGGACTGTGGCACAGCCATCACGGATATTTCAAACAGGTACGACCCCTCTGACGTCAGAGACATATACGATTCCTGCTGGGACACCAGCGGGGACACGTATATGTAGAGTTCTATCTGTCATTTCACGCGACGAACAGCAACCAATACGTTCGAGTGCGCCATGGCATAACCGCGACAGTATTGTTTCCTGTGTGACAGTGAGTCGCTCGCCGATATCGGCTATCATCGGTAGTGATGCCTCAGCAGGCGGTTCCTTGACTGCTAACTGTACAGGCACAGCAGGTTTCAAAGGTAGCAATAGCAGTGGCTTTGGCTCATTTGGTGAATATGGATTGATCGCGACGGGGCCTATCACAAACTTTTCCTCTGCGGGATTTATGTCAAACGGATTGACATTTGCTAATAGTGGAACGAATGGATACTACAAGTCGACACATTGCATCACTGATATCAAAAGCGCCTATGCGATAAGGGGGCCGGCTGCACCCCTAGCCTCAGCACCAACATTGACCCTCCCTATGAACGGTACTAATGATTATCGCTATGCGAGCGGCGTCACCCTTAACACATCAACCGGACTCAAAGGTAAATACCTCATCTACGCCCCAGGTCAAACCGTACGTATCACAGGCAATATAACCTACCAAAAGAATATCGCTCATTTTGCCGACGCCGCTTCACTCGTCATCATCGCACAAAACATCGATATCGATGCCGGAGTTACGCAGATCGATGGCGTGCTCTATGCGACCAATCGTATTCTGACCTGTGCGCAGTCTGGTACGTCTACAGGGCTAAACCCAGTGCTCCGTAGTGGCGGCCCCTGCGACACACCAACTCTCCTTGTTAACGGCGCACTCATTAGTGAAAATACTGTCATAGCTACTCGTACCTCTGGAGGAAATATCGTCACAGACTCACCATCAGAAATCTACCGTCTTCGCCCTGAGGCATTTCTCGCTCCGATCGAACTCGGTACGGGCTCTGTCCTGACGACCGTGAGTGAGACTGAGCTACCGCCGCGGAATTAATATGTCGAGTGAATCTGAGCCTAAGGTTTCAAGCACTTCGTTATCACGTGGATATATGTGGGCGATTGGCGGTGTTATCTTGATGACAATAGGGATGACGATAGGCATTTATGTCCTTCAGGGCAAACCGAAACAGACTGTTGTACCTGCCGAAGACCAGCATGCAGCAAAAATTATTGATACCGATATCACCGAAAATCAGAAAATCTATGAATCGTATCCGGCTGGTTCATTTGTACGGTTTAATCTTGCTGGTCAGAATGCGTTGCGTGCAGCACGCGGCGGTAAATGTGATCAAGCTCGCCAAATTTTGCAGCGCGAGAGTACCAATCTTGAACCGGATGCGCAGCCACTCCAAGTGACATTTGAACATGAGCTAACAAGGCTATGCACGACATGATACTGCGAGCAAAGTATCTCTTGTTCCTGATGGTCGTCGCGGGAGTCTGCCTGATGGGGGGTACGGTTAGCGCTGTCTCAAATATCGGCCCCGACCCTAGTGACTATGGCGCCATAGAGGGGGATGTCTTTCGATATGTTCTGAATCAAGATTCCGATGCGACGATCACCACTATCAATATCCCACTATACTATCCAGACAATTCCTATGACCGATTCGTTACGATAACGGGAGGAGATGTCTGCTGGGGTGCGGCGGGCTGGGGTACCTATATGACAGCGCCTGGCGGCAATAATTACCGCGATTCTAACAGGAATAACCTTGCCGCTGGTACGCAGGTAACAACATTTTCTGTACCAGGTGCGACATCCATAAAAGGTAACATCAGTTATGCGAGCGATTGTTATAAAAGTACTGGCACCATGATTATCCCAAAGAGCTCTCTCGTCTATGATGCGAGTACAGGGCTGTACAAAACCACAATGACGGCGGCAATCGTCGGGACATACGCTGTCCAGAACCGCTTTCAACTAGAGACAAATGCCGATGGATTGATCGGATACACGGCAAGTACGGCCGCCTCAGGGTATGGTGTCGCTCGGGAGTATCCCTATAAGGAATTCCGTGAATACCGGATACCATTTGCTCCACCGTGCTCCATGACAGCAGATGCCCCGGCCCGCATCACGATGTATGATGATGATAACTTTGACACAGCTATCCAAGGCGGTAAGCCAATGGTGATCAAAGTCGAACAATATAGTAGTACTGGCGCGTCAGAAGGATATGTGCCATTTACCAGCTATGCAGCGATGGACTGGGTGAGCTCGAATACCCTCAGGCCTCATGCGGGTAATAGCCAGGATGCATGGGCTGAGTTCACTGCCAAGCCGGGCAAGAAATATCGACTATGGGTATCGAGTGTGTACTATGTTAATATTTTGCAGTTTCAACTCCCCTATGACAGTATCAACTACAACCTAGCATGCAAGAAAAAGTGGGTGCTCGATGGTACAACCACATCATCGCAGTCGGTTGTACTCGCGAGTACGCCAATTGTATGGACGCATAGAGTGTGGAATACAACGGGCGCTGACCCGACAGATGTGACGATCGACTATGAGGTTATCCAGATAATTAACGGAGGTGCAGAAACAGTCGCCGCATCTGGATCGAAGCCACCGTCTGTTGAGGCTGGAGATGATATTACGACAGCACCCTATCAAACGACGTTTACTGGTGGTACAGCGGGGGATAGGATATGCCAGCGTATCCGATGGACTCCTGGTGCCTGGGATGATGAAACCTCAAAGGAATCATCGCCAGTATGCGTGACGATTGCTCGTATGCCAATTTCTGCCATCATCGGTAGCGATGCCTCAGCAGGTGGTTCAGTCAGTGCTCCCTGCACAGGTCTAGCAGGCTTTAAGGGGAGTAGTAGTAGCGGCTTTGGCTCATTCGGTGAATACGGGTTGATCGCGACGGGAGACATTACAAGCTTCTCATCAGCCGGCCGCGTACCATCGAATGGTCTGTCATTTGCTAATACCGGAGGGGTGACTGGTCGCTATCGACAGGATCATTGCATCACTGATATCAAAAGCGCTTATGCGACGAAAGGTTCCGCGGCATCGGCGACCGCGCTACCGCCCGGAGGAACATTACCGCAGAATGGTGACTATGCATACCGTACGGGGAATATTACCATTAATACATCCACCAATCTTCAGGGTAAATACCTCATCTACGCCCCAGGTCAAACCGTACGTATCACAGGCAATATAACCTACCAAAAGAATATCGCTCATTTTGCCGACGCCGCTTCACTCGTCATCATCGCACAAAACATCGATATCGATGCCGGAGTTACGCAGATCGATGGCGTGCTCTATGCGACCAATCGTATTCTGACCTGTGCGCAGTCTGGT
>CAZKIA010000020.1:0-12365 GCA_964552765.1 uncultured Candidatus Saccharibacteria bacterium | reverse complement strand
TTCCATGGCATGGAAGAGGTGATCGGTTCGAATCCGATATGCTCCACCACGAATTGTATTGAGAGCGTCCGCCGGCTGGCGGAAGGTGATCGGTTCGAATCCGATATGCTCCACCAGACATAATAGAAAATGACTAGTTCTCAGGAACTAGTTTTTTTCGTATACTATAGAGAATATGTTTAAATCTATTGTCCAGAAGATTCTTGAGCACTATGTCAAACGATATCTTAAGAAACACCGTATTCATCTGGTGGTTGTAACAGGTAGCGTCGGCAAGACAAGCACGAAAATTGCTATCAGTACCGTCCTCGGTGAAAAATTCCGCCTTCGTACTCACGGGGGAAATCACAATACCGATCTTAGTGCGCCTCTTGCGATTCTTGGTATTGAGTACCCTAAAGATGTTCATTCCATCAAGCAGTGGCGCATGGTGTTTGCGGCGGCTCGTCTACGAATCTCCGAAGAAAAAGATGTCGACGTTATCGTACAAGAACTTGGGACTGACAAGCCGGGCGATGTACCGGCATTCGGACGCTACCTTAAGCCAGACATTGCGGTCGTGACGGCCGTAGGACTCGAGCATATGGAGTTCTTTAAAACACTTGAAAATGTTGCAAGAGAAGAATTAGCAGTTGCCAAGTATTCACAATTGACAGTTGTAAATAGGGATGATGTTGATACGCGCTTTGCCAAGTATGCCGAGACGAGTAATGTTAGTACCTACGGATTATCAGACAAGGCCGAGTATCGTATTGTGATGGAATATGGCGTACATCTCGATGGGATTATGGGGAGATTTATTACGCCAGACTGGGAGCCGATGCCAGTCAATCTACAGCTGGTGGGCGAGCACAACGTTAAGGCGGCAGTAGCAGCGGGGCTTGTCGGTATCAAAATGGGTATGAGTCCTGAAGAGGTTGCGACCGGTCTTGCCAAGATCCGTCCCGTGCATGGCCGTATGAACCAATTACGGGGTGTCAATGGTTCTATTCTGATTGATGATAGTTATAATTCTAGCCCGATGGCGGTAGCTGCGGCATTAAAGACGGTATATTCACTTGATGCCCCGCAACGTATCGCGATACTGGGTTCAATGAATGAATTCGGTGAGTTATCGCCAAAAGCACATGATGCGGTCGGCAAACTATGCGACCCGATGAAGTTAGACTGGCTCGTTACGGTGGGCAAAGATGCGGCTGATTATCTGGCACCCGCTGCCGTTCAAAAGGGCTGTCAGGTTAGAAGCTTCACCACGCCACATGAGGCTGCCGGATTTGTCCACTCGGTTGTCAAGCCAGAGGCAATCGTGCTTGTTAAGGGCTCGCAGAATGGCGTCTTTACCGAAGAAGCGACCAAGATTCTCTTGCGAGATATGGCCGACCAAGATCAGCTTGTTCGACAAGACGATCATTGGATGAAGGTAAAACAACAAACATTTGATACTATTGATGGTAATAAAGAAGATACATAAGAAGGAGGAATATGTTTCCACAAACATCAAACGAACCAGCATCGGATTCAGCATCTCCGGTGACGCCAGCCAGCCAGTTAAACGCTGCTGGCCCCGCCCCTGTTGCCACGCCGCCGGCTGCTGCTCCTGTTGCTGCAGCTACACCACCAGCAGGGAGTGATAAAAAGAAATGGATTATTATTGGCTCAGCACTTGCCGTTGTCCTCATCGGTGGTGCCGTGAGTGCAATGTGGTGGACGAGTCCTGAGAAATCATTATCTGATGCAATGTCAGTTAATAATTTGGTGCAGGGAGGTACGGTTAAAGGTGATATCGTTGTCACTCCAAGTGACGGCACGCCTGTTACTATTGGTTTTGACTCACAGTATAGAGGTTTCGTCACAAAAACTGATTTGAGCATTAAGGCAAGCATGGGCGCTGTCAAATTTGACATAACAGGTGGTTTCGCAACAACTGCGAACAAGAGTCTGCTCTTTAAGGTTAACGATGTACGAAATACTATCAATAGCTTTGCAGGTGCCGGGAACAAAGAAGCGATTGATCAGTATTACGGAAAGCTTATCAATAAAGTTGATGGTAAATGGGTTGAGGTTACCGAAGCCGACCTTAAAGATGCTACCAAAGATTCAGGTTCGGATCTTAGCTGTGTGATGGACAAGACATCAAAGCTGATCAACGACAAAGCATTCCTCAAAGAAGCCTCAGACCTCTACAAAAAGAATGCTTACATCTCAATCAAAGAGAAACTTGGCAGTGAGAAAATTGACGGTCGTGACAGCAATCACGTTGTACTCGCCTATGACAAGACAAAGGCTGAGGCGTATGGCAAAGCCCTCGAAGAGACAAGTGCTGTTAAAGATCTGCGCTCTTGCGTCAAGGATTCGGGCAGCTCATCATCATCAACATCATCAAGCGACACTGCGACCCCTAAGATGGAAGTATGGGTCGACAAATGGTCACACAAGATCACTAAGGTCATGATGACGCAGGACGACAAGGGTACATCAGTGAAATTTACCGCAGTACTCAACTACAATGACACGCAAAAGGTTGACACGCCAAAAGCTGATACGCAGTTCAAGGATCTCAAGACTGACATGGAGGAACTTCAACAACAGTTTGCACCATCAGCGACAACTACTCAGTCGATTACCCTAGACTCGATTTAGTAGGTATAGAACTCGATAATAAAAAGAGGTGTGAGCCAGTCTCCACCTCTTTTGCTATAATGAGATTTATGAAACGTTATAGCCCTGCTGATATTGAGCCAAAATGGCAAAAAAAATGGGAAGAAGACAGCCTGTATCATGTCGACTTCGACTCAAAGAAACCAAAATTTGTTGGTTTTGGTATGTTTAACTACCCAAGTGGTGCAGGTATCCATGTCGGTCATGTGCGTAATTTTACGATTCCCGACGTCGTGACACGCGCTAAACGCCAGCAGGGGTTTGAGTCATATCAGCCGGTTGGCTGGGATAGCTTTGGTCTTCCTGCTGAGAACTTTGCTATTAAGACAGGTGTTCGTCCGCAAGAGTCTACTGTTGAAGCTATCGAGAAATATCAAAAACAATACCGGGCCCTTGGCTGGGCGATGGACTGGCGCAATGAGATCAGTACGACCGACCCGCGCTATTATCGTTGGACACAGTGGACATTTACAAAATTATTTGAACAGGGCCTTGCCTATCAACAAGAATCACCGCAATGGTGGTGCGACCAGTGTAAGACGGTGCTCGCCGATGAACAGGTGATTGCCGGTAAATGCTGGCGCCATGACGGGCCCGATGACCCTCTTGTTACAAAGAAAAACCTCAAGCAGTGGTTTTTTAAGATTACTGATTTTGCAGACGAGCTCCTTGAAGCAACCGATACACTAGATTGGACGCCAAGTGTCAAGGCGAGTCAAAAATCATGGATTGGACGATCGGTGGGAGCGGAGATTTCGTTTGAAATAGCTTCGCTAGAGGGAAGAGGGAAGAGGGAAGAGGGACGTGAATATCGCAGTTATATCATGGGGCAAAAAGATATCAGCAAAGATGACATTGAGAGCATCGGCGGTAGGGTAGATTCGACTACCGATAATGGTCACATGAGAGTATCATTCCCGGCTGAATCTGTAGAGAAATTTGAGAAGCTTATCATTGACAAGATGCAGCCAGGTTTTTGGAATGAATACATTGGCGATGAAACGGTGTTTATATTTAAGGATAAAAGTGGTCATACTGAGCGAATCGCTTGGACGCCGGAAACAGAAGAAGCGCTCGTTAAGCAGTGTAATCAATTTGCCGATACGACATTTACAAGTATCGATGAGATGCTACAAGGTAACGATTGGTATCGTGATACTATTCTAAAATCTACTATCACCGTCTTCACTACTCGACCCGATACCCTCTTTGGGGCAACGTTTATGGTACTCGCACCAGAGCATCCTTTAGTAAAAGAGATTACGACTGACGAGCACCGAAGTACTGTTGATGCATATATTGAGCAAACATTACGTAAATCAGAAATTCAGCGCCAGCAAGATGCCGACAAAGAAAAAACAGGTGTCTTCACAGGAGCCTATGCGATCAACCCGATCAATGATGAACAAATTCCGATCTGGATTGCCGACTATGTACTGATGGGCTATGGCACCGGTGCGATCATGGCGGTACCGGGGCATGACGAGCGTGATCGAGACTTTGCTATGAAGTTTAATCTGCCGGTTATAGAGGTAGTTGCACCTGATTTCGGGATACCACTGCCAGATGCTGTCGATGTGAGTGGCCCCGTTGTCATAGGCTATGACCCTACGACGAAGCAGTTTATGAGCCTGATCAATACCAAGAATCAGCTGCGGTGGTTTGCATCAGGAGGGCGCGATGGAGAGGAATCTTATGAGGCAGCAGCTCGTCGTGAGCTCGCCGAAGAAGCGGGTTATCACACCGTTAGCAAGCTAATTCAACTTGGTGGGCCGACGTACTCGTACTACTTTAACTCAAACAAGAATAGTAACCGACGATCGTTTAGTTATATGTATCTCGCGATTATTGATAGTAAAGAAGAAGCTAAGCAAGCTCTTGAATCGCATGAGAAGTTTCGTGTTGCGTGGTCGGGAATGGATGAGATACTGGATGATCTCCAAAAAGAACAGACCGAAGTAGGCGGAGTGGAGCATTGGATAGACGGCATGAATCGAGCAGTCGAGGCGGCCAAAGCCTATGACGAAGGAAAGGATTACATTGGGCCGGTTATCACTGGTGATGGCGTACTATTTAACTCGGGTGCATTTGATGGTATCTCTTCAGCTGAGGCGCGTGATTTGATTGTGCAGCATCTGGCGCGTGAAGGCAAAGCGGTTATAAAGACGAACTACAAAATGCGTGACTGGTTGATAAGTCGCCAACGGTATTGGGGGGCACCTATTCCGATTATTCATTGTCCAGAACATGGTGCTGTTGCGGTACCCGAAGATCAGCTGCCCGTTGAACTACCCCTCATCGATAACTATCAACCAACAGGTGGTAATGCCTCGGTGCTTGCAGGCGTCGATGAGTGGGTAACTGTACCGTGTCCGACCTGCGGTGGCCCTGCCAAGCGCGAGACTGACACGATGGATGGTTATGTCTGTAGTAGCTGGTATTTCCTACGCTATCTCGACCCGCATGATGACGAGCACGCTTGGAGTGTAAAGCGCTTGGAGCACTGGATGCCGATTGATTTTTACAATGGCGGTGACCATGCAACAGCACACTTGCTATACGCACGGTTTTACACAAGGTTTTTCCATAGTATTGGCCTTGTTCCGACACCAGAGCCATTTACAAAAATGGTATTTAATGGCAAGATTCGTGCTCATGATGGTAGCGCATTCAGCAAGAGTAAGGGTAATGGGATTGATCCACTCGAGGTCATCGAACAGGGCTATGGAGCCGATGCCTTGCGACTCTATGAGATGTTTGCAGCGCCGGTAGAGCTTGATGTTTTGTGGGATCCACAAGGTATCCCAGGTATGTATCGGTTCTTAAATCGTGTTTGGAATCTTGCGCAGGAATATTTAGATGGAGAGACCGAAAGACTGAAAGACCGTAAGAGTGAATCGCAAGACATTTTACGTTCCGTTCACCGGACAATCAAAAAAGTTACCGATGACATCGAGGAGCACAAATTTAATACCGCCATTGCATCCCTGATGGAGCTGACAAACGCGCTCTATAAAGCAAGGCCCATTACGTGTTCGGACGATTGGCAGTTTGTGCTTGAGAGCTTGCTGCAACTATTGGCACCATTTGCACCGCATATGAGCGAGGAATTATGGCATCAGCTTGGTCATGATGATTCGATCCACGTTGACTACTGGCCTTCATGGGATGAGAAGTATCTTATCGAAGATACGGTGACACTGGCCGTTCAGATAAATGGCAAGCTGCGTGCGGAGATCACGGTTGCTGTCGATGCTGAGCGCGAGGCTATCGAGCAGACAGCACTAGCTCATGAGCGTATCAAAGCATTAGTAGGTGACGTGCAACCTAAAAAAATCATTGTGATTCCAGGGCGAATTGTAAATATTGTCCTATAAAAAGGGGAAAGCCCCGCGTTAGCGGGGCTTCCGTACCAGTCGTTCGAGGCCTCTGTGAATGACATAGGCCAGTGTGATGTTGATGATCGCTAGCACGAATGCCAGCAAGGGGGCGAGCGAGCGCTCGTCGTATGAGGCACTGCGCACAGCAGATGCCATCATGATGACAAGGTAGATTGCGGCCCACGCCACACATGTCAGGCCGATGGTCTCGATACCATCTCGTCCGGGGCGGACAAGTGGCGTTACCGTGATTGCGATTGCCTGACCAACGATCAGACCGAGGATGAAAATGCTCATACCACTTTCCTCTCTCTCATGTCGAGGTACGGGTGGACGGATGTCCTATTTTTTATATTAGCATAAATACAATAAAAAGTCAATATTTTACCGCTTGAGTTCATGAGGTAACTGAAGTATAATAATACCCAAGTTTTTAACAACTAACAGGAGATATATCGATGGGAAAGCCGAAAAAGCAGACCTCACCACGCAAGACCGGTCTGCGTCGTAGTCATCTCGTGCTCAAGCTTGCACGGGCAGTTAACGCCAAAAGTCCAGTCAAGGTTCGCACTACCAAGCGCGAATCAGGAAAAGCAACCAAGTAGTCGCACCACCAGTGACTATCGTTATTTAATATCAAAGGAACCACGCATACATGGCATCAAATCGTCACCTCGGTCGTATCCTCGCATTGCAAACACTGTATGAATATGATTTTCGCGTCTCATGCCACGATGACACTGCCGATCTCAAAGAGATACTGGGGCGAAACCTCGAGCGCTACGATCGTACGCTTGATGACAAATCGTTTGTAGAGCAGCTCGTTATTGGCGTTGATAAGCGAGCTACCGCACTCGATGAAACTATCCAGCCGATTGCTCCTGAATGGCCGATCGATCAAATCGCGCGCGTCGACCGTACGATACTTCGTATGGCCGTGTACGAGTTGACCGAAGGAGCGGATACTATTCCGCCCAAGGTAGCCATCAACGAAGCTGTTGAGCTTGCCAAAGCGTTTGGTTCTGATAATTCATCAAAATTCATCAATGGCGTACTTGGTACTGCCTATAGAATTTTGATTGAGGAATCTGACCATGCAAGCACCAAAGTTTGATAAATTCAAAAAATATTTCAATCGCAAGAAACAATCAATCGAAGAAGTCGTCCGTGAGGCGACAGCGGGGGGTATTGTCTTCCGCCGTAATAAAACGGGTGACGTCGAGATACTTCTTATCCAGGATCCAAAGGGTCGCTGGTCAATTCCTAAGGGGCATGTCGAAGAAGGTGAGACCGCCCAGGAGACAGCAATTCGAGAGATCGGTGAAGAAGCTGGTCTCAAAAATGTCGAAGCGATCTGCTGGCTGGGTAAAACCCATTTTCGCTATCGTCGCCTGAATACACTTGTGCTTATGACGACACAGGTCTATCTTGTAAAAGCACTCGGTAATACTGAAAAGATCAAAAAGGAAGATTTTTATGCCAATATTAAGTGGTTTGGATTTGCTGATGCACTCGAGGCTGTTGAGTACGAGGATATCGGCAAGCTCATGCTAATCGCTATGAAAAGGATTCGACATGCAGGGAATTGATACCGCTCCTTATCAGGAATTTGCTCGTGAAAAGCTCGGTTTTGAGTTCGATACGATTGAGCTTCTCGTGACTGCCTTTACTCATCGTAGCTACATGAATGAGCATCGCAAAAGCGCCCGTGAGCATAATGAGCGTCTTGAGTTTCTCGGTGATGCCGTGCTAGAGCTATCGGTAACTGATTATCTATATCGCAATTTTACTGAACCTGAGGGGATTTTGACGAGTTGGCGTAGCTCATTAGTTCGGACGGAAAGTATCTCTGAAGCCGGTCTTGGATTAGGGTATGAACCGCTTCTTCGCCTTAGCCGTGGCGAAAAGCATGGGAGTGATCGAGCCAGAGCACAGATCCTGGCGAACTCGTTTGAAGCACTGATTGGGGCTATTTATCTCGAGAAAGGCTACGGGGCTGCCGATGAATTTATCGGCAAGCATATCCTTCAGAAGCTCGATGGTATATTACGTAGCGGTAGTTGGCGTGACCCCAAGAGCCATCTTCAGGAAGTGTCGCAAAGCATTGATGGCCTGACGCCTCAGTACCGTGTCATTGAAGAAGTTGGCCCTGACCACGAAAAAGAATTCACTCTTGGTGTTTACGTCGGCGATAAACTGATGGGGACGGGCATTGGGCCAAGTAAGCAGTTTGCTCAGCAACGCGCTGCTGAATCAGCCCTTGTTGTTTACGAAGAGCAGCAAAAACAAGCTCAAAAAGATGCATAATATACGTCACAATATCGTTGGCGTATGGCAAAAACTATCGCACTTCTTGACTCCAGGGGTGTAACAGCGTATAATCTACGCTTGATTCATTGATAAGTTTTAAGAGAAGGAAATTGAATGCTCTCAATTCGTTTGCAACGTCTTGGCCGTAAAGGCTACCCTACCTACCGACTCGCTGTACAGGAAGCACAGCGCCACCCTTCAAGTGGTCGTGTTGTCGCCTATGTTGGTAGCTATAACCCCCACACTAAAGAAACCACACTCAATATGGAGAAAGTTGATCAGTACCTTAGTAATGGTGCGCAACCAACACCACGGGTTGTTCGTATTCTTGAGGAGCAAAAGGTCAAACTCCCTAAGTGGGTGGTAAAGCACACCGGTACAAAGACTGTCGCTATCAAAAATACAGAAAAACTTCGTAAAAATCAGCCCAAGGAAGAGCCTGTCGTTGAAGATACTGCTCCAGTTGAGGAGTCTGATACAACCCCAGAACCCGCAGAGACGAAAGACGCCGAGTAATCCTGTTGCTTTATAAAACGCTCCTTATGGAGCGTTTTTTGATTGACGAGGCAAGGATGAGGTACAATATAAGCATTACCAGTAGAGACCATAGGAGGAAACAGTATGGCAGCATCAATTGACCAACAATTTATTGAATATATCGTTCGATCACTCGTGGGGCACCCCGATGATGTCATCGTCGATCGTATCGTTGATGAAAAGGGAGTGCTTTTGACGCTCACGGTTAACCCAGAGGATCTCGGGCGTGTTATTGGCAAGCGTGGTGCGACAGCCCAGAGTCTGCGCTCGTTGCTGCGTGCTCTTGGTACCAAAAATGATGCACGTTATAACCTGAAGATTGTTGATGTTGATCGTCCTGAGGGCGAGAGAGATCAACCTCGACAACCACGTGAAGATAACAATTCTGTCCAAGATAACACAGTAGATTCTGAACCTAAGCGTGCCGCTGTGGACAAACCAGCAGATGAGCCTGTGGAAAAAGAGTCTGACCTTGCGGCCAAGACTCGCAAAGAGCTTGCCGAATACGACGATCTCGATATATAATCATTAGTAAGTTCAACAGGTCCTCCGATAAGATTCGGGATCAACCGAACTGCGAGCCCGCCAGCTGGCGGGGGTTAGAGTCTTATTTGTGCTAGAAATTCCCGTCAAAATCGATGGGAATTTTTAGTTGCTAGGGAATATAAAGATTTTTCGCGCACCAAGACCAGTATTTTTTCGCCATCGCTTGCCATCATTAAGCAGTGGATTCTATGGGCTTTTTAGTATTTTATACTTAATCACATTTAGTATTGCACTTCCTACACATATTTTAGCAGGTGCTAAAAAATGCGTAGGAAGTGTTGAATAGAGTGGAGAGTTGAATAGACAGGAAAGTGGATTGCTGGTAGGATATGACAGATATGAAATCAGCCAGAAAGTTCCAGGTCATTACGCTTTTCCCCGACATGTTTACAGGTGTCTTTGAGAACTCGATGATGTGGAAAGCGCAAAAGGATGGTATCGTCGAGCTAAGTTGTATTGATCTGCGTGCGTATGGTCTTGGGCCGCGGCGTAGCGTCGATGACACCCCCTATGGCGGTGGCGACGGTATGTTGCTTCGGATAGAGCCGCTGTGGGCAGCTGTTGATGAAGCGAAAAAGCGTGATCCAACTGCTCGGGTTCTCCTCATGACGCCGCGAGGCCAACGCTGGGAGCAGCGATTAGCCCAGGATACATCGCTAGCCCCAGAAGGGCTTATCTTCATTTGTGGACGATATGAGGGCTATGATGAGCGAATCCTTGAGCGAGTCGATCAAGAAGTGTCGGTTGGTGATTATGTACTAACGGGAGGAGAGTTACCGGCAATGACAATTATCGATAGCGTGGTGCGCCTTATGCCAGGAGTGTTGGGCGGAGAAAATAGTGCCGCAATCGAGAGTTTTTCTGATGGCGAGACACTCGAATACCCGCAGTATACTCGACCAGAAGAATTCAAAGGTCTGCGTGTGCCTGATGTGTTACTGAGCGGCCATCACGGTGATATTGCCGCCTGGCGCCAATCGAAGTCCAAGAGAAAATTATAGCCTGCACTGATAGTATTTGGTCTCTGCTATAGCCTTTTTAAACCGTCAAAGCCCATGAGAATTATCTACATGGGCTTGAGTGTTGTGGTGGTTCTTAGGCGAAACCAATATTTTTAAAAGTTTTTATTTTTGAATTCGCTTGTCACTAACTGTATACCCTCGTGAAACAAAACACAAGCATTTTGTTACAAAAATACAACATGAACAGATAGAGTGAATAGCAAAATTTAGTGTAGATTAGCAAAATACGCACATTTTAGCACGTGCTAATTTATGCGTACGTGCGTGTGATAATTATAAAAACTAAATGGAGTAGACGGGTCTATTAGAGGGGGCGGTGTATAATGATAGAGAACAAGGAGGGATATATGAAACTATTTGGAACAGTGTATGCACATTGCGATGTGCCCTGTGGGATTTATGAGACAGACACAATGCGTCACGCAGCCGATACCTGCAAAGTGATGGTGCAGAAGGCTCTTGATATCGGTGAGGATCCGACGCCCGATAACGACAATAACCTTATACGTATGGTTATGACCAAAGAGGTTCATGCCGAGCGCGTCAAGCATGAGCTACGAGTATTATGGGCCGATTATTTTAAGCCAGAACACCTTGAGAAGTTTCCTGACTTGCACGATAAAGTATGGCGAGCAATGAAGCAGGCCAGTGCAGTTAAACAGCACATGAGTATAGAAGAGTGCGATGCATTGATCGAGCAGGTCAAAGACATTGCTGATATTTTTGCTGCTACGAAAAAATAATGATTTTTGTGCGCCGTGTTGCGGGTGACAGCATGTCACCACGTTTACGTCCGGGTGACGTGATTATTGGAGTAGTCAGCAAGAAGTATCGAGTCGGGGATATTGTTATTGTCAATAACGGTGAGCGTGAGGTGATAAAGCGGATAAAACGTATCGAACCGAAAGGTATTTGGATTGTGGGCGATAATAGCGCACATAGTACCGACAGTCGCCACTTTGGACTCATAAGCAAAAGCGCTATACTAGGAGTCATGAAACATTCTTTTCCAATCAAAGCAGTTGATCCTCCAAAAGTTCGTTTAGTACGTGCGCCACTCATGGGGTGGATTGCCGCCGCTATTGTTGCGGGGTTTGCCGTGATCCACCTCTTTCGTATCGATACATTTGTACCAGAACTTCAGGCGGCGCTCGCTGTTGAGCGGACCGCAGCTGCGTGGATAGCAGCGACGATAGTGTGTGCCGAAGTATTTGCTCTGCCATTTCTAATGAGGATGCGCCTCAGTCCTCTTGCGCAATATGTCAGTGGCGCGCTGGCGATTATTGTGCCGCTGTTTTGGACACTTATTGCTATTTGGACATACGGCATCCCTGTTTCAACTGCGCAATTAGGAGAATTTAAAGCTTTAGGCAGTAGTTTGCCGTTGATTGCGGCAAATCTTGCCTGGGTCATATATACATTTGTGACTATATGGGCGCTCGGGTATGATCACCGTGCAAACGAGAAACAGTCGGTAATTGGTCGTATCTTGACTCGCTTGAGTAAGTCGGCGTAGATTGCTGCAGTGGGTCGAACGCTCAATGATAGACTACTTCACTTCGTTTCATATTCCATCATTTCGCTATATTCTGTACAAATACATTCGTATTTGACAGAATTCTGCCAAGTGGTAAGGCACTGGTCTCTGGTCTTGGCATTCGGACTTACCGAAAATGTTTTGAACCGCCCCTCTATTTACTGATTTGAACATTATTCGGTATAATTGATTAGCCATTGGGGAGTCGCCAAGTGGTAAGGTGCTGGCTGTCTGAGCGCAAGCGAGTCAGTATAACTAGGTCACACGGGACCAGAACCTTGCTATTAAGAGGCTTCTCAATCTGAAGTTCCATCCCATTTTGGGGAGTCGCCAAGTGGTAAGGCACTGGGTTCTGGTCCCAGCATTCGGGGGTTC
>CAZKIA010000019.1:0-12888 GCA_964552765.1 uncultured Candidatus Saccharibacteria bacterium | reverse complement strand
CACCTCAAATGGATAGTAACATTCAGTCATCCAAGAAAACAGTTCTATAACCATACAATCTATGCATCTAGCTAATCTGTACATTTAATATAATGTTTCATTTGGCGTACAAGTGAGCTCGAGACAGATCTGCGCATTAATTCGCAACTGTCACTTTGAGATAATATATTCAAGCTGCCTTCCCATATAATCTCATCGTCGATGATAGCAATCTTTCGATGGTGCTTAACGGTATACAGCACTATTATTCCGATACTTTGCATATCCTGCACGGCTTTGTATGCCTGATCGATATATTTGCCCTCATGTTCACTTGGAGGTCGCGTGTTCACTGTAATCTGAAGACCTCTTTGGCATGCTCGCCTCAATATGGGCAAAAGCATATCCATTCGCTTTGTTGTCATGAACGGACTCTCAATATAAATGCCGTGGCTCGCACGCCCAAGATCTTTTATGAATGCTTTGTAGAATGTTTCGTTATCAAATAGTCGTGAACTGCAAAGCGCGGTTGTATCAATGCTATTGGAGAATAGTCGCTTAAACATCGCTATTCTCCACATCCTCGTCTCCGTCTTCTATTTCGACAATGCCTAGGTTATCTAGTCCGATCAAAGTTCTATAATCGTCCCTTATGTCCAGCCACGGAAATAGTCGGTCATCAGACCGGCTTTTTTCGTGGCTCTTGGAGCGGACTTGAACGGGAGCAAAAGTCTTTGCTCCCCGGCGCCCTTGCTCGTATAGCGAATGTCTTCGCTATACAAGTCGGAGCGAAGCGAACGAGGCGAGTCCCTCCTCCCCGACTTTACTCAAACCTATAGTGTGACCAAAGCTGAGAAATACACTTCGATAGGCAGGGTCAGCGCGGCCTTAACCAATCATTTTACGTAATTATGGCGCTTTTGAAATAGGCTATATGAATATATCGCCCAAGCAACAATAAAAGCTGTATATATAGCCACTTCAGCGACTCGATTAGAGACTATCCACGCATCAGGTTGTTGAAATGTACAGTCTCCCGCTATCCATCCTCTAGATATATCGGCACATACGATGACTTTTTTTGATAAACTACTAATAATTCTAGTAATTGATAGTAAAAGCGGCAGGATAATCAAGACGTTCGTGGCAACATTGGTAAAAATACGTCCCTTATGGTTGCTATAGTTATAAATCAGCAATGAAATAGGTATCAGTAAAGTAATGACGATGAACCATTGCGGTTGAGATAGTTCGTATTCTAAAAATAGGCTCAGAAATGTTGTTCCCTCACTATAAATACCCGATAATAAATTTGGTATTTTGTAGATTGTTTCAGCCAGGCCGTAAACGATAACCATTACAAAACAAAAAGTGAATGTATTGAGAGCGGCAAGCTTACGGCTTTTTGATCGTAGGATAATCAGAGTTACAAAAATGATCCAGAATCCATACTCGCTTGCCATTTTTGCAGGCAAACTCCACCTCCAGAACTCGTTGATGTGATTTAACGCGGATGGAATAATACCAGAAATTATACCGAGCAGTGCAAAAAGCAGGGTTTGCTTATACTGTATGGATATTGTCTTTATTTTTTGAAACATGCTTGTGTTACAAGACTAACTGGTAATAATTATATTTTCAAGAAAACTTTTTTCTCATGAGTTATTAGTTAGTGAATACGTCGCGTCCTTACTACTTCGCGACCGAAAAATTACCCGTCCGCGTCACAATATAGTCGCGAGCTTCGTCAAAATCAATATTGAGAG
Source organism: uncultured Candidatus Saccharibacteria bacterium (assembly GCA_964552765.1). Taxonomy (GTDB): domain Bacteria; phylum Patescibacteriota; class Saccharimonadia; order Saccharimonadales; family Saccharimonadaceae; genus JAPUDQ01. The sequence goes on along the minus strand of CAZKIA010000019.1, from coordinate 11,143 downwards.
CGGCGGCGATCTCGCTATAAAATAGATTTTCAGCTTGGCGAAAGTAGATTTTGTCGCTTTCACTTGGTTTTTTGCGATCATCGATCTTGTCTTGTTGGCGCTGATAGGCTGTTTTAATAACACTAATGACACTTTCGTGTGTGCCGTCGCGCAGGAGTGTTTTGTACTCTGCACCACGATTCCAGTTGCTGATTGAGACAGTGGAAATGTCAGGGATCTTTTTAATTAATGAATCGATCTCGTCACGAGTAATAAGGGGGCGCATAATGGTTTCGGCAAGAGTGAGGGGAACTTTGATGAGGAGCGTCGGGTCGTTTACGTCGGTCAGGACATAATAATCCTCGTCATTACGGTAGCATTTGATGATTTCTTTTACCGTGCATATTTTGTCACGATATACGATTTTATGACCGATTTTTATCATACCAACCTCATCTCTTTTTTAAGAAAACGGCGCAGACAATTACTATATGTGTGGCGCGTTATGTATACAGTATAGCACAGATTTAAGAGGTAGTCGCCCACCAGAAGAGGCCAGATTAATCTTCAAGTATCTCGACAAGTGATTGTGTCAGTGTTGATCGTATTTCTTGACTGCTCGGTCGAGAGAGGGACCCAAATGCATGCGAGGCATTCTGTACGATAGTAAGATGAGCTGGTATACCTTCATCGAGTAACTTGGTATAAAACCGCTGTGATTGATTGATGGAAACGATACGGTCTTTTGTGCCGTGATACAACCAGTACTCTGCTCCTTGCCGAGCTGGATGATTGATAGGGCTCGCTTGCTGGGCGTCACGAGCGTGATTCGTATAAGAAATAGCGTCTACGTCCTTATGCGGACTGCGTGTTGTCTGTAGCGATAGGTCATAGGGGCCGTAGAATCCGACGAAAGCAACTAATGGACGATTGATTTGTTTGTCTGTCATTGCAAGCGCCCCAAGCTGCGCCCCTGCACTGTCGCCAAAGATTGCCCAGCGATCGCTGAACTGATACGTTGAGGCATGATTTTGTAAATATTTTATAGCGCACGCTATATCATCATTTTGTGTCGGGTAGGTATGGGCTGGCGCGAGACGATAGTTGATCGAGGCGATAGCAATATTATTTTTGAGTAATGATTCACCGTAAAAAGCTACTTCACGGTTTGCCTTATCTCCCAGCCGCCAGCCGCCACCGTGGATAAAAATGACAAGGGGGACGCGAGAATCACCTCGTCTATCAGGAAGAAATATGTCAAGAGTCTGACGACTATCTCCTGGCGCGCAATACGTAATATTTGAGTAAGATTTCCCTTTCTCTTCAAGGACTCGGTCAGAGATAATACGCTTGAAAATAGAATGATAGGCATCAGTGATAAAGCTACGAAACGGCGTTACAGTGTAAAAGCTCGCGACTGCGATAATCAGGCCGGCAAGTATCCAGCTGGATATAATGAATTCTTTTTTGTATTTATGCATTTAGTACCATCATACTATATCTGTTATACTACGTGAAACGGGTTGCAATACCCAAGGCGATCAAACGAGCGCTCAGCTACCTGTGCAGCCGCTATATACCAATGTAATTATAAGGAGTTATACACCATGGCAACAAAAACAAATGATAAGCAACGTGATAGTGAGATATTAGCGCGGCGAGCCGCTCAGGTTCAGGGTGGTGCTGCTCGTGCTGCAGTGCTCGGCATCAACGATGGACTTGTTAGTACTGTCTGTCTTATCCTTGGTGTAGCGGCAGCCACAACTGGTGGCCAGCATGCCGTGTTGGTTGCTGGATTTGCTGGCTTGATTGCCGGGGCGTTTAGTATGGCGGCTGGTGAATGGATCTCCGTCCAGGCGCAAGTCGAGTTGTTTCAAGGCATCCTTGGCGATCTGAAAAAGCTCGTTAAGTCTGATATGCCGTTGCTACGCGAAAATTTTGAGGCGAAACTCCGTGAGACTGGTATGGACAAGCGTGCTGCGCAGGCGGCAGCCCATGACATGGCGAAAAAAGAACGCGGCTTTGCCGTCCTATATGCGACACAGGTACTTGGTGTCAATCCAGATGAGCTTGGTTCACCGTGGACAGCCGCTTTCTCCTCATTTGCCTTATTTACCGTGGGGTCATTGGTCGCATTAGCGCCATGGTTCTTTATTGGTGGCTCAACGGCATCTATTATTTCCGTTGTTTTGACAGCTCTTGTCAGTCTTGGTGTCGGTGCATATATCGCGAAAAGCAGTGGTAAAAGTCTCGTCTATGGTGCGATCAGACAGTTCTTGATTGTGCTAGCAGCCTCGGCCGTTACCTATGGTATCGGTATGCTTTTTGGTGTCGCACTCAGCTAGCACTTACGCGATATCACGTCTGCGAAATTGTACCCATCCAATAAGTGATGTGCCAAATAATAAGATACATAGCACAGCAAAGTGCTTGAGATTCAGTCCGGTTGTGAGTAGTTTACCGGCATCATAGTAGTGGAGCAAAGATATTTTCTGAGCGAGCTCGAGCCAATCAACCGTACGGCCTGCTTCAAGAATAATACTAAGAATGATAAGACCTACGCCGATTGCCATCACAAATGTCCGAGAGCCAAATGCTGCGCCAACACTGTAAACAATAGCAAACATTGTCACGGCAAACATCCATGATAAAAATGCAAGCTTGAGTACAAGCGAGAGTTCGATTGATTCACCAATTAATGGTACGCCAACCAGGTTCACAGCGACAGTAGAGAGTAGCGCGACAAAAAAGATTACGCAGGCAGCAAAGAAAGTCTGCAAAAAAAGTGATGAGCGTGAGGTATGGGTGCTGAGAATTGTGCGCATTTCACCGCGTTCCTCGGCGCCAACAGTCAGATTTTGGGCGAGTACCAATGCCATTATCATCAGGAACAGCGGAATGCGAATATCATACAACTGCGATGATAGATACGTATCAAGATGACCAAACATACTAATATCGCCAACTAACCCTTGTAGTTGGGGCGGCATGGTTGCAGCGATTGATTTCATACCATCATGGAGTGACGGATACATCGAAATCATCAGGATAGACATGACACTCAATGCGATTGCCCACCCGATGCAGAACCAACGCTTGTCATAGAGTGTACGCATAAAAATACTCGACATCATCATGGCTCATTCTCCTTGTACATATCATGAAAAATACTATCAAGGTCGCGATCGTGAATCTGTACATCACGAAGTTTGTGTGATGCCAGCCATACCATGACTGGGTTGATCGGGCCTTGATACATAAAGGTAACCGTCGAGCCATGTTGCTTTGGGTTGATAAGCCCTGCCGGGTGTGTCTTTAGTAGGCCGACAAGCGTCTTACGATCAGCCGTGATCGAAATCGCTTTACCTGCTTGAGCCTCAATATCAGCAACGCTGCTGTCTAGGACGATTTGTCCTTTTTTCATAAATAGTACTCGACTACAGATACTGGTCACTTCCGTCAAAATATGCGATGACATAAATATCGTCGCACCTTCGTTGGCTTCGTTTTTAATGAGGTGCAAAAATACTTCTTGCATTAACGGGTCAAGCCCACTGGTTGGTTCATCGAGAACAAGCAGCTTTGGACTGTGTTGCAGAGCGGCAATGAGTGCAATCTTTTGTTTGTTGCCACGTGACAACGTTTTGAGCTTTTTCCCGAGGACAGGATCAAGTGCTTCAATGAGTTCTTTTTGGCGAGCGGAGTTAGCTCGCGTGAGTGCCGCCATATGTGTCAGATATTGTTGGCCAGTTAGATTATTGAGGAGGCTCATGTCGCCCGCTACATAGCCCATTTGCATATGGTGGGTATGGGCATTTTGTAGCGAGACACTATCGCCAAAGAGGCGAATACTACCCGATGATGCAGAAATAAATCCCAGAATCATCGAGATCGTTGTGGTCTTGCCTGCACCGTTTGGCCCAACAAATCCAACGATTTCACCCGGTTTGACTGCCATACTGATATCATCAACAGCGGCCAGACTACCAAATTTCTTCGTGAGAGCTTCAATAAAGATTATTGAGTTTCGTGGTGACATAATACGTAGTATACGCCTAATCGCGCAATAGTCGCAACACGCTTGTTTTTAATGGCGTCTTTAGAAATTTTTACGAATATTACTGAAGCTGTAGTCCCAGTTAGCATCGGTCTTTTTTCGCGGGTTGAAAATATTTTCAGGATCAAAAATCGTCTTAACGGATTTCATATGCCCGAACATCTCAGCGCCATACATTCGTTCGAGCCACGGGCCTCGAATCATACCGTCGTTGTGTTCTCCGCTGAGGCTGCCGCCCATCTTGAGGACAAGTTCATTGACTTCTGTCATGGCAGGTTTAAACTTAGCACGCTCTTTGGCGAGTTCAATATTCATAAGAGGGATGATATGAAAGTTACCATCGCCCATGTGTCCTGCGATCGTCGCAAGTAGCTTGTATTTTTTAAGAATCCGACGTAGTTGCGGCCAAGCTTCTGGCAGGCGTGGTGGCGGGATAACGAGATCGTCAATGAATGGTGCTGTATGCTTGTCTTTAACTTTTTGGCGTAGAAGGTTAAAGCTCTCTCGACGCATGAGCCAGAATTTGTTGGCTTTTGCTTCGGTCTCATTGCGCTCCATGTAGAGCATCTTGTATTGTTTGAGATCATTTTCCATGGCAATAATCTGGTTTTCAACTTCGGCAACTGTATTACCAGTAAACTCGATCATGAGAACAAGCTTTGGGATACCTCGTAGGAGCGCTAGAGCGTCTGGAATCAGCTGCAATGCTGTTTGTAGCCATAACTTAAAGCCTAGCTTGTTAATAAAGCTAAAGAAGAACTTAAAGCTTAGCCACAGCGTGTTATCATCAAAGCTCTCAAATGTTGCGGGGTTATGCTTGAGGACAGTATTGATGACATCTCCAAGGCTATCAATGTCTTTCATGAAACATACGAGTACGCCAGAATGTTTTGGCCGCTCCACAAGCCTGACAGTGACATTGGTAATAATACCGAGCGTACCTTGTGAACCAACGATAAGTTTCGTAAGGTCGAAAACACCAGTTTCTCTATCCCAGACATCCCACAAGTGATATCCTGTCGAATCTTTGGTCACGCCTGGCTTAGCAGCTTTGATTACGTCATAATTTTTTTCACATAGCTCAAAGATTTGTTTATAGAGCGTACCCTCAAAATTTTTCTGGCTCATTTTACGCACCAGCTCGTCCTTGTGAATGGGTTTGACAATATATTCATTACCGTCGGCCAAGACGACTTGAAGCTCGGTGACGTAATCAGCAGTTTTACCGTAGCGTAGACTCTTTTCGCCGCCAGAATTATTTGCGACCATGCCGCCAACCGTACACAAGTCACGGCTCGCTGGGTAGCTAGGGAGCATTGCTTCTAGATCTTTCGTCTTTTCATCAAAATCACGATAGTAGACGCCAGGCTGCAGTGTTGCGTTCGTCGCTGATAAACGACTGATAGTATTAAGGTGCGGCTTAACGTCAATAATAATAGATGTATTAATCGCGCCGCCCGACATATCGGTACCAGCAGATCGTACCGTCAGCGAAAGGTCTGGGTCAGATTTCTTGTTGTCGAGAACAAACTTGACCAATGCTTGAATATCGCTACTATCTCGAGGTGCAACAACGACTTTTGGACGCAATTCAAATAGGCTTGCATCGTGTGAGGCTGCTGTCAGTGCGGCATCATCAACAAGGATCTCACCTTTAAAAATGCTTTTTAGTTTCTCCTCAATATTCATACATCTATCATGCACTAGACAAAAGCGTTTTACAATACGATAATGATTAATATGAGTAAAAAGAAAACCCAATCAGGCTTTGAGCCAACCCGTGTAGCACTGGCAGTCGCTGCGTTTGCATCGATCGCGTTGCTATGCTTTGCCGTTGTCGCCACGTCTTCACGGTAAGGCAGATATCTTATCCTTAGCGACGTGTTAGTATCTCCCGCAGACTTAGTCGGCGGGAGTATTCTAATGCACCATATTGAAATACATTGACAGCAATACGTATGACGATAACAGTTGTAATCAAGAGAATACCAATTGCAATAAGCGCCTCATGAATCGACAAATTACCGACTGCATTTCGTAGCAATAGTGGTATCGGTGCCGTAAATGGAAAGTATGACAAAAATTGTACCAGTGGGCTGTGCGGTGCTGATACAAAAAGACTGATCGCATATAGTGGCCCAAATATCAACATCATGACAACGCCAAGGAATCCGCCAGCCTCTTTGGCAGTGGGAGAGGCCGCCCCAACTGTCACGAGTAGGCCAGTAAATAGCATGAAGCTGACAGCAAATATCGCTACGGCAACAATGATTCGGACTGGATCGAGCGGAATGTTACTCAAGTCAATCGATGGCAAAGATATCTTGTCACGCAACAACGCATAGCCCGTAATGATAGGCAGCAAAATAATGACCATCTGGAGTATCGCAAGCGCTATGAGCGAGATAATTTTGCCAACAATCAATGTTCGCGCCTCAATAGTTGTCAAGATCATTTCGATGACGCGGTTTTCCTTTTCCTCGACAGTGCTATTGAGCATCTGGCTACCAAACATCGCAATGAGGATATAAAACATGATAAGGAATATCCCGGGTGCAATTGCTTGTTTGAACCCATCATATATCTCGCCATCTCTGTAGATGGAATTTTGATACACAATCCTATTCTGTAGAACGCGTTGAACATCACGGGCGACGGTATCGCTGACGGATTGTGTCAGTAAAATTCGAGCAACTGATTCATAGCGACTATTGTCGAAAAGCCCGACATCTTTGCCGTACACTTCCACTTTGCCGTTTTCAATATCCGCTGGATAGTAGAAGAAAGCGTCACTTTTCCCTTCACGCACACTTTGTATGGCGGCAGCCTTATCGGTCGTCGTCTTTGCTCCAACGGCAGCTATCATCCCAGGCAAAATACGACCCGAACGGTCTTCAATTACGATGGAGAATTTTTGCTTTTCAGTGTTCTTGACGGCTTCATTTGTGGCTTTGTTTGAGAAATAGATAATCCCAAAAATACCTGCAATCATAATAGGAAATGCTAGCGCCATGATCCAGAAACTCTTCTTTTTGATAGCACGATTAATTTCAAATGATATGACAGTACGAAGATTATGCATCTGATACTCCTTCATCATGACCGTAAATATCGATGAAGATATCATCAAGAGATTTGTTATTGTGACGAGCCCGTACTTCTCGTACCGTGCCATACTCAGCAGCCTTACCGTCTTTGAGCAAGATGATACGGTCGCATAATCGCTCGACTTCTTCCATTTGGTGGGTCACGAATACAACGGTTGCACCCTTGGCTTGATGTTCTTCGATAATAGTCATAAGTAATCGACGATTGACCGGGTCAAACCCCTTCGTCGGCTCATCGAGAATAAGTAGTTCTGGATCACCAAGTATTGTGATGCCAAGCTGTACTTTCTGTTGCTGGCCGCCAGAGAGTTTATCGAGACGAGTATGGGCTTTATCTGCCAGCTGAACGCGCTCAAGATACTTTTGGGAATCATGTTGAGCTTGCTCGGGTGCAAGACCTTTGAGTCGTCCAAAATAGGTCATAATATCTAGAACTGACTCTTTTTTATAGAGACCACGTTCTTCGGGCAAGTAGCCAAGCTTGATATCGCTATCAACACGATATGACTGCCCATCAATATGTAATGTACCGGATGTTGGTCGATAAATGCCAAGTAACGATCGAATGGTTGTTGTCTTGCCCGAGCCGTTAGAGCCGAGCAGGCCAAATGTTTCACCTCGAGCAACATCAAACGATAAATTCTCGATAACGGTAGTATCACCAAATCGCATTGTAAAATTATTGATCAGTACGATTGGTTGTTTTTTCTGCTTCATCATCCATAGATTATACTCCATTTGCATCGTCTATCGTACTCTGGTGTTGCACATTTCTCATCAAGTAGGCATACTGTAGAGTATGAAACTCAGTGTGGATATTGACCGCAAGACATTTGTAAACTTTGGTGTTGTCGCACTTATTTTTGTGACGGGGATATTTCTTGTTATTAAAGCTCGTGAACCACTAACTATTATTGGTGTATCAGTCTTTTTGGCTCTGGCACTTAATCCGCCCGTCTCATACATTGCTCGTCGTCTGCCTGGTCGCTCACGTATTTTGGCCACCGCACTCTCATACATTGCGGTGTTGACGCTACTTGGAGGAGCGTTATTTCTGATTGTTCCACCTGTTATAGAGCAGTCATCAAAGTTTGCCAACTCTGTACCAACCATCATCGATCAAGTGAGCTCGCAGCGTCATTTTATTGATGATTTTGTCCAGCGCTACGGCTTAGAGGAGCAGCTTAATAACAGTATTGAAAATGCCAAGCAACAAGCTTCAGCTGTTGCTAATGATATCGGTAAACTTATGGTTAACGGTGCAGCAAGCTTCTTTAACGGTGCCCTCACGATGATATTTATTCTGGTACTGACATTTTTAATGTTAATCGAAGGCCCCGGGTGGATGGCAAAGATTTGGGGGTTATATCAGGATCCCGTACGGCTTGAGCGGCATCGTAATATTGTACGCAAGATGTACAGGGTAGTTATTGGGTACGTTAATGGTCAGATGCTGGTTGCTGCCATCGCAGGTACCTTGTCGTTGATCGTGATATTGCTTCTTAGTCTTGCCTTTCCGTTGCCGGCAAATCTTGCGCTTCCGCTTGGTGCAGTGATCTTCTTTACCGGGCTGATTCCGATGGTTGGTGCAACGATTGGTGCTGTTATTATTACCCTTGTGCTGATGCTCAATGACGTAACGGCTGCTGTGATCTTTCTCATCTACTTCTTTGTTTATCAACAAGTTGAAAATAACTTTATTGCTCCGGTTATTCAGTCGAAAAAGGTTGAGCTCTCCGCGCTGGCCGTACTCATATCGATCCTTATCGGCGTATCACTCTTTGGGCTACTGGGTGGTTTGATATCAATCCCGATTGCCGGTTGTATCCGTGTACTTATGGTGGATTATCTCGAACATGCCGAAAAAGAACGAGCTGAGAAAACAGCTCGTAACCCGGTGTCAAAACTTATTGCCAAGCTGAAGAATTAGAGGCTAGAAATTACTGGCGAGTCCAGATAGTCGTCGACGGTGTGTCGCGTAGGACGATACCATCCTCAAGTAATTTGTCACGCAACCGATCAGAGGCTACCCAGTCTTTGTTGTCGCGAGCATGACGACGTTCGATTATACTCCGTTTTTGTTCATCAGTAATATCGGGGGTAGATTCAGCAAGTCGTAGCCCTAACGTCTCATCGATCCATTCTGCAAACTGCACGAGTGCGCTGTGTTGGATCGTCTTGATTGGGGTGATTTCGATCTCATCCATAGTGTGTTCGATCGCCACCAACGCTTCAGGAGTGTTCAGGTCGTTTTGTAGCGCCTCTAATGCTGCATGTGGTGCAGCAAGTATCTGACCGTTGATATCGTGACGAGTATCTTTGTCATCGTCATTTTGCAGCGTATCGTGCACTTGCCAGCGTAGTGAGGCGATGTCTTGCCAGCGCTTCAAGCGATTGTGTGCAGCCGATAGATTATCCCAGGTGAAATTCGTCTCGGTACGATAATGACTTTGCAGTATAAACATCCGAAAATCCATCGCCGTAAACCCGTGTTCGTGCAGGTCATCGAGTGTATAGCTATTGCCCAGGCTTTTACTTAGTTTCGTTCCGCCAGACAGCAAGTGAGCATTATGCAGCCAATAATTAGCAAATCGTTTGCCAGTTGCAGCTTCAGATTGGGCAATCTCATTGGTGTGATGCACTGGTATATGGTCGATTCCGCCCGTATGAATATCTATCGTCTCGCCGAGATACTTCATGGCCATAGCGCTACACTCAATATGCCAACCAGGTATGCCGCGACCCCATGGGCTATCCCATTCCATGGTGCGTGTCTGCCCTGCTGGTGTGAGTCGCCACAGTACAAAATCACTTGGGTTTCGCTTGGCAGTATTGAACGTCACGCGTGCGCCTGCTTGTTGTGCTGCTAGGTCGAGATGAGCAAAGTCAGCATAGCTCGGGAATTTGCTGGTATCAAAATACACACCGTCATCTAGTACGTAGGTATAGCCTTTCTCCTCAAGCGTACGAACAAGATCGATCTGGATATCTATATGCTCGGTTGCTTTGCTCAGATGCTCTGGCGGCAATAAGTTGAGTGCGGTCATTCCGTCTAGGAAAGCCCGTGTGTATCTGTCGGCTACTTCCCATTCGGTAATCCCTTGCTGGCGGGCACCTTTGGTCATCTTGTCTTCGCCCACGTCGGCATCGCCCTCATTTTCACCTGTTAGGTGACCAACATCAGTGATATTCATAACGCGCTCGACAGTATAGCCACTTGCGAGCAATGTGCGAACCAATATATCCCAACGGATAAACGCCACCCAGTTACCAATATGTGGCTCGCTATACACAGTTGGCCCACAGGTATATAGTGTGACACGACCAGGATCAATCGGATTAAATTCGTCTGAGTTGTTAGTTAGTGTGTTTCGTAGAATCATAGTCACTCAATATTGTATCAGTTGCTCGTAATAGTTCGTTCACGGCAGTGTCGTAGTCTTCATATATCTTGTAGCCGGCGCTGTAGGCGTGGCCGCCGCCACCAAAGTAGCCGGCGATCGTCTCGGCGATTGGTAGGTTACTGCGTATTTTGCCCGTCAGCTTTTTGTCTGGATATGTCTTGATGGCAATTGCGACATCGACACCGTCAACTAGTCGCATCTCATCCAGCACCAGAACACTTGGATTGTAGCGGTCGCTGTATTGCTCGATATCAGCCCATGGTATATGTACGAGTGCTAGCCGACCATCACAGTGGTATTCGATTCGTTGGATCAGTTCGCCCTTATACGTCAAAATATCAGCTGGTTTGCGCATATATTCACGGCGTTTTTGTTCGATGGTAGCCGGGTGTGCCCCATGACTTATGAGGCTGGTCATGACCTGCATGGTGTGCTCAGAAACACTTTGCGTGCTAAGTCCCAGGGTGTCACCGAGAATCGATGCCATCATGGCTTCGGCAGCTGGTGGTGTAATCTTCCATTTTAGCGTATCGGCAATCGCATAGAGTAGCTGACTGGTTGCCGCGGCTGCATCATCAAGCACGAGCTCGTGTGGG
>CAZKIA010000018.1:7799-13108 GCA_964552765.1 uncultured Candidatus Saccharibacteria bacterium | reverse complement strand
AATATCTCGAAGACCACAAGGTCTCATTTGATGAAAAGAATGTTGAGACAGATTCGGCCGCTATGAAAGAAGTTATGGAGCGCATGGGTGGTGATTTCCGCGGCGTTCCTGTTATTACTATCGGTGACAAAACCATCCTTGGTTTTGACCGACCCGCTATCGATGAAGCCTTGCGGGGCTAGGCAATCTAATACTTCTCGCCCTTAGGCTAAACAAGCCTACTAGCTCTATCTATTGACAAAATATCATAATCTATGCTATAATAAAAATTGTCATCAGGTGATGGCAAGGTTGCTATAACGCCCCTCGGGGCGGTAAATCACCACATCGGTGATTGGTTTGCCCATAATGGGCACACGACAGGGTGTCGAGAGGTGAAAGTACGCGCCGAGCGCGAAAATCCCTATCCACCCACCCTGGAGGGCCGAGTTAACTGGCAATTGCTGGCGCTACCAAGTTGGTAAAACTGGTCACAGTGACCGGTCGTACATAATTGTACGCAACGCGCTCTCGGCCCTCCAGGCCTATCCCCTCTGAATATCAGTATTCAGAGGGTTTCTTCTTTTGTTACCGTGTGATCTCTACGACGGTACCGCCAATTGATTGCTGGAAATACGTATCATGCGAGACATAAATCACCGCACCTTTATAGTTCTTAACCGCTGTCTCAAGCTCTTCAATACTTGGCAAGTCAAGGTGGTTAGTGGGCTCGTCGAGCACCAGTAGGCTCGGTGAATTAGCCAGCATCGAGATCAACTGCAGACGTGACTTTTGGCCACCACTGAGCAAGCGTACCGGTACCTGTGCATCCGATGGTTCAAACAAATAGTCACTTAGTAGTTGCCGAACTTTCGTCTCGTTGACGGATAATTTACGTGACAAATAAATGTACTCAATCGCATCGTGTAACGTCTTGTCAAAAAGTTCACGACCAACCTCTTGCTCATAGACGCCGACTTGCAAGGCATGATCAACCTCGATTAGGCCAGCAAAGGCTTTGATATCGTGACCGAGTTTGTGATGGGCGATAGAGTCCAAAACTGCCCGGATGAGCGTCGTTTTTCCTGCGCCATTGCGCCCCCGTAGTTCTATACGTTCACCCTCGCGTAGCTGAAACGATACCGGTGCAAATAGCGGCGTGTCCCCATAGCCAAGCTGAAGCGCCTGAGCATCGACGAGCAGCCGTGAATTGCCATCGATGGCTTTTGCTCCATGAATACGAATATTTTTAGCCTTAAATTTCTCGTACTGCGCACCACTTTTGAGCCCTAGATTACTGGATGATTCTTTGTCGATCCAAAATGTCGGACGGGGAATCGCTTCGAGTTTTGCCAGCTCTTCTTTGGCCTGCATCTCGCGGCGTTTGAACTGCTTGATCGTATCGGGGTCACGAGCACGCTCCTTGAGCCGACGAAACTGGATAACCTTATCGCGCAGATTACTAATCTGACGTTGCACAACCTCAAACTCATTCATAGCGCCTGTCGTACTCATAGCATTTTGCTTGAGATACTGATCATAATTGCCATTGTAGACATCAGCCACACCATCTTTTACTTCAATAATCCGATTAACCTGACTCAGGACATCGCGATCATGGGTAATGATCAGCATGGCTTCTTGAGCTGATTTCATCCAGTCGATGAATTTTTGCTTTGCCACGTAGTCCATGTGGTTCGTTGGCTCATCAATCAACGCCAAGTGTGCATGACTATGCATAATCTTGACGATTTCAACCAGCCGTTTCTGACCGCCACTAAGCTCACCGATTGTTCCCGAAATTCGTTCGGTCGGTATTTGAACATTTTTTAAGTCCTCTTCGATCAATTCTTGGTTGTGATAATACCCAAGGTCGGAAAATCGCTCGAGCGCATCGGTATATACGGAGATCTTGCGAGAATTATCCCCCATAATCGCCGGATACGTCTCGATAATATGATGGAGCTGCGCGTACTCAGGTAGATCAGCCAGAATATATTCGATTACAGGTGTCGATTCATGCCCGTGATGCTCTTGGCGTGAACTCACAATACTGATGCCGCGACGAAAAACAATGTCGCCCGTAAAGTCGGTATCAGTACCCGCCAAAATCCCGAGAAGTGTCGATTTACCGACACCATTACGACCCACTACTCCGATTTTTTCACCATCAGCAATAGAGAACTTTAGGTTCTTATACAGTTGCTTTGGGCCAAAGGATTTTTCGGTAATAGTGACATCGGCAATCATAACAGAGGTCATTATAGCATGGTACAGATGCAAATAATTCTGTATGCTAATACTATGGCCTACGATGATTTTCAGACTAAGGACAGTGTAGTGGTGGTGTACACGGGTGAAGGCAAGGGCAAAACGACAGCAAGCCTTGGCCTAATGGTGCGCGCACTGGGTGCCGGCTGGCGCGTGGCATATATACAGTTCATCAAAGTATGGGACGTCTCGGAGCACCAGTTTATCCAGACCATCATGCCACAGTTTGAGCGGCAACTTGATTTTTATAAAGGCGGTTTGGGGTTTTTTGAGGCAGGAGATATGAGTTCCGATGCAACTACCCATGAACACAAACTGTTTGCCAAAAAAACCTACGACTTTGCTCTCAAATGCGCTCAGTCAGGAAACTACGGACTTGTGATCTGCGATGAAATCAACAATGCCGTGCACGATGGGCTCATTACGGAGTCAAAGCTCAAGAAACTTATCACGAGCCGTAATAAGACAACCAGTCTATGCCTGACGGGTCGTGGTTATCCAGATTTTCTGCTTAAATACGCTGATATTGCGACAGATATGCACAAAATCAAACACCACTACGACGACAAATTTCTCGCCAATCGCGGGATTGATTTTTAGCGTTTACTGTCTATGATTTCTTCGTACAGTTTGACCAGTTTTTTCACCTGGCCGCGCTCAGTAAATTTACCTGCGAGTGTGCGGCCGTAGGCGCCAAATTCAGCCCGTTTTTTAGGACTGCGAAGTAATTCAACGATTTTTGCTGCCATATCAGTTGCGGAATTCTTGGCAAAGTAGCCATTCTTGCCGTCTTCAAATACCTCAGAAAGTTTACGATCAATAAGAACGATTGGTAGCCCTGCATGAGCAGCTTCGTGCAGCACCCATGCTTGTGTATCTTTGAGCGACGGAAAGGTAAAGATATCCATTGCGCCATAAACGGCACCGAGTTTTTCGCGTGGCAATGCACCTGTAAATGTAATGCGATCACTGTATGAGGTGGCCGCAGCCATCCGCTCCAGCTCCTCACGAAACTCAAAATCCCCCACAAATAGTAGTCGTGCACGCGGGCGTGACTTGAGTACATGCCCGAGAGCCTTGATCAGTACTGGCAAGTTTTTTTCCTCACCAAGTCGCCCGACGAACCCAAAGACTTCGTCTTTTTCATCGATCCCCCACGTCTCACGAAAATCAACCAGTTCGGCCTTGGTGGCTTTTTTGATTGGCGTCACACCATTTGGCATCATGACGATCGGATACTCAAACTTATCACCTTGTTGCCAACCCTGAAGTTGCTCTGTGCTCTTGCGACTAAGGGTAATGACCACATCGGCTTTACTATAGACAATCGTCATGGCTTTTTCGATAATATCTTGGTTCCACTGGGTAGCACCGCGTCGTGGTTTATAGAGCTTGATAAGCTCTTTTATATCTTTGCCCTGCAGTCTTACCGTAAAGGGCACAACGAGCGCCGTCAGTGCCAATGCACCAGGCAAAACTGCGGGGTAATGCTCAACGAATTCATAGATGTCTGTACAGTGCTGGATCACAAATGGTGTTTTCGTTACCCACGCCGCCTGAATCCCCATGAGGCCGACTTGCCCTTGGGTGAAGATATGGATCATGTCAAACTCGAGATCACGCACTTGCATCAAAACACGGGGTGGAAAGAAAAACGACGTATCATAATCATCATAAAACGCGCCCTTAACGCTCGGAAAGCGTACAACATGTTCATCTTCATCAAAGGCCTCAGCTTGTTTGCTCGGCCGAACTGAACGTGCTGGACAAAAGACATACACCTCGTGCCCAAGTTGTTCGAGGTGTGTCTTCAGTGAATCAACGACATATACAATGCCATTAATAGAAGGTCGATAGGTGTCGGTGAATAATCCTATACGCATATAACTCAGGCTATTATATCATCATTGGTTTTTGTCGAGCATTTACCCTACAATAAACTACATAACCATTATGAAAAAGACAAAGCCTCACGCTCCGTCGCACTTCAAAAAAATCAGCCTTGTTCAGCAAAAGCTTGGGCCTGGCGTACGACGGTTTTCTCTGACGATCCGTACCAAGGCGCTGCTCAAATGGCTAGCCATTGTTAGCGGTAGTCTTACACTCATTTTCGTAACAGCACCGCTATGGAACCCGATTATTTTTCCACCTGTCGCTCATCCGCGTATCGGTGTTAGTTTTTCTGAAAAGCGTTCGCTCGAGCTTGGCCTCAACTGGCAAGATAACTTTACAAGCCTGCTTGACGACATGCAGATTCGGTCGTTTCGTCTGATGAGTTATTGGGATGTTCATGAGCCTACGCGTGGGCAACTCGATTTTTCATCACTTGACTGGCAGATGGATCAGGCGGCCAAGCGCGGCGCCAAAGTATCGCTGGCTATTGGTCTGCGTCAACCGCGTTGGCCTGAGTGTCACGAGCCAATGTGGGCCAAAGACCTCGGTGGTAATGCCTGGAAACAGGCCCTCTATGCCTACATGGAAATCGTCATTAAGCGCTACGAGCATCACCCAGCCCTCGAAAGCTGGCAGCTCGAAAACGAGGCGGTCAATGACTGGTTTGGAGAGTGCGGCCGTACTGATGTTGAGCGACTGAATGAAGAGTTTGCACTCCTGAAAAAACTATCCAATAAGCCCGTCTGGATGAGTCTCAGTGACCAGCACGGCTTTCCAATCAATCCGCCCGTGCCCGATCGATTTGGCTTTTCGGTGTATCGAACTGTCTGGAGTGACAAAACTGAACCCTATCGCGGTTACCTAACGTACCCGACACCGATCTGGTATCATCGTATCCGCTCGGCAATCATCACTGCCTACACGGGCAAGGAGATATTTATCCATGAGCTTCAGCTCGAACCATGGGGCCCACGCGACACACGCGATCTCGATGTATACGAGCAAAACAAATCGATGGATACCGCCAAGATCAAAGACAATCTCTTCTTTGCGCGAGAAATTGGCGCCCATGATATTTACACCTGGGGAGGTGAGTGGTGGTATTGGCGCAAAGTTCATGGTGATCCGACGATTTGGAATACGGTGAAATCAGAGTTTGAAGCGCT
>CAZKIA010000018.1:0-7699 GCA_964552765.1 uncultured Candidatus Saccharibacteria bacterium | reverse complement strand
ATATATCGCAAGCAACCTCTCGGCTCCCGCCTGGCTGTCATAGCGCGCAGCGAGTGTACGTGCTTGGTTAACTGTCCGGGAGTAGAGATCTTTTTCACTTCGTAGACGCTCTAGCACAGGGGCGAATTCCGTCTCGTCACACATCAGCGCCTCACCACGAAACGTATTATCGTAATCATGAATATCGCGTAGTACCACGGGTAGGCCCGAAGCCGCACCCTCTACGATCGCAATCCCAAATGTCTCTTGATCGGATGTCGAAACAAACACATCGCCGGCTTGAAAATAATCTCGCACCTCATCAATTGTAATTACCCCAGTGAATTTCACATTTGACGGCGCCGTGTCCATAACGCGCTTCATCTTGTCGTAATCTGCCGCGGCATTTTTAAACGGAATCCCGCCAATCCAAATAAACTGCATATTTGGTAGTTTGCGTGCAAGCGTCACAAAAGTATCGACGCGCTTGCGTGGCTGTACTTGGCCATTACTGATAACAACCCACGCGTTCTCAGCAATCCCAAGCGCTTTACGCGCCGCAAGTTTCTGCGCTGGACTCGACAGGTATCGCGACGTATCGATCACGTTATAAAACACCTCAATTGGTCGTTTGACCCCAAGCGCCTTTAGCCCCATCTTGGTTTCATCGGAAACAGCCAATACACTATCAGCACGATTATAAAACCACCGTAAATACAGCCGAGCAAGCGGCAGCCAATGCTTCGCACCAATCAGACTACCCACAAATGATTCAGGTACGACATGGGCAGAGACAACTTTTTTACCACTGCCGAACAAAAGATGCGCCAAGGCGTATGGCCCAACCGTATGAATATGTCGTACATCGGCACGCGTAAATGAATTGACGACAAGTGTAACATCAGAACGTTTTTTGAGCGCATTCACGAGCTCAATATACGCCGTGTGGACACCGTGACCTTTGACGCTAAATTCACTCTCTGAAATCATAGCGATTTTCATGATGGTTCTCTCATAATAATAGGTAGTATATACCGTGCCGAGCGAAAGCCTGTCATGATACGTCGCAATCTCAGTGGCTGCGGCTGCAATACTTCGACAGCGCGGTCGGGAGGTAATAATTCTTGGCTATCAATCGTTGCAAGAATTGCTTGCTCAAGTGACTCTTGCCAGGCGCTCGTCTTTGTATGGACGACTTTGGCCGTTCGACGATACGCCAGCACCGTCATTGGTACCACCGTAAAAGCAATATTGGCCTCTGGCACCATTTGTGCACCACGATGTTTACGAGCTGACTTGCTTGGTTTATATAACTGCTGACGATGATCAACGATCATAAATTCGGGGAATTTTCCGATCGCGTTAACACCATTGATAATACGGTGCTCAAGCTCGCGAGCCAGACCATAAAACCCGTGCCGCCTAAGGCCCTCGATAACCATAAAATTAAACATTGGCCAGACTGTCTGTGAACCATGATAGTCAATGTCATTACCCAGCGGTTCGCGATAGGCCATCGAGCGCGTCCGAATACCAACTGGCGTCAGAAAATCATCACTAAATAAACGCTTTATAATTGCCTCGATTTTTGTACGCGACTCCTTTTGGTCAATGCGTTGCCAGATAGAAGTATTGAGCGTCCAACCAGCTGATATATTAGGCACATTCGCAAATTGATACGTCGATCCATGCTGTACCATAAGGCTAGAAAAATATTGATCTGATGCATTCCAAAATTGGCCTAGCAGGGTCTTGCGCATCAGCTGTGATGTCTCACGCCAACGCCTGGCAAGTGGGTTATCTGGCATGAGATTCGCTGCATCCTCAAGCGCATCGATCGAGAATGCCTGTACTTCTACAAACCCGTGCGGGCGGCTGGTATCCATCGGCCGACGATCTCGCCTGGCGTAGGCAGTCACCGAATCCTGAAAGGATTGGTAGGGGAGCGTCCAGCGATGCGAACGATGAGAAATAAAATAGCCGTTTGCATCTACACTACTCACGATCCACTCGGCGGCTCGCTCAATTGAGAGTGCTAGCGGGATACTACTAGCGCCACGTGTTGGCACGTGACGTGACAAAATCGACGAATCAATATTGCGCGCGTATTTGTTGACGAGGCGAATGTAGTTTGCTGTCGTATCAGCGGCAAAATAGGTAAGGATCTGCTGGTTTTTCATCCCCCATAGACTTCCCGTAATCGACATACCAAAGCGCTCAAAGGCCCGCGCATGCCACGTCGTATAATCGCGCATTTCATGATGAATGCGCCCGACTTGCTCTTGTGTTTTCGGGTCATTTTGCACCCCTTGTAGTGATGCTAGGGTGAGAATCGTGCTCCAGACTGTCTTGTGGTCAAAATCCGATACAAACTTGGCTGTCATACCGGCATCACGCCCAAAAATGGTGTGGTTATAAAACGCACCGAGACTTGTCACGATCCCGACATCAGTATGATTACGCAGGGAATCATATGTTTCTGACACCCCTGGCACGATCGCATCAAGCTCGGCATGATAATTCAAGAAATCCATTATAGTTATGGTAGCACAGCTACCTCAGGACAGGCTACATCCTTCAGGTTGCCATTGTTACAAAGTCGACCTCTGATACAATAATGAGATGAAAAAGAAATCAGTCGCTCCTGTCATTGTCAATCGTCGTGCGCGGTATGATTATGATTTGGGTGATGATCTGGTGGTTGGCCTGGTACTGACTGGCCCCGAAACTCGTGCTGCTCGTGACGGTCATGTTCAACTCAAGGGCGCCTATGTGTCGATTCTGCGTGATGAGCTATGGCTCAACAACGCGAGTTTTAGCCTAAAGATCAACGAAAAAGGCGGCGGTAGTCGCAGTGTCGATACGTCACCACGCAAACTTCTGGCGCATCGCAAGCAGATCGATCAGCTCGCCGCTGAGAAAAAACAAGGCATGAGCATCATCCCGACCAAGCTTTTGACCGAAGGACATAAAATCAAGCTCGTTATTGCCATGGGTAAAGGTAAAAAACGCTGGGACAAACGCCAAACAATCAAGCGACGCGAGCAAGAACGCGAAGCACGCTAGGACGTAATAATCGCATCAAGCAACTCAATACATGGAGCTGTCAGTTGTTCTTTGGTGCGGGTAAATGAATTATCAACCATGACCGTACGTGTCTTGGCTACTTCTGCGGCGACATCGCGCAGCTCGCGCTTGGTGCGCTCGTGCAGCACATCAAAGATATAGGCATCGGCAATCGGCAGCGATGGATCACGTGACCGCCTGGCATCTGAGCTATTACGTCGATCTATGTCATTGATGAGGTAGAGCAACTGTGTTTTTTGATCACTTGTCAGGTCTTCGATGGCTGCGTTGCTGGCGAGGCCCATCATGCGCTTGGCGGCAGTCATTGGGCTACAGACAACATCGACGGCAAGTATATAATCTACCACACCATCATTAGCGAGTTGCTCAGCATACTTTTGCAGTGCTCGTCCATCGATCAATATAAAATCATGGGTTTGTGCGAGCTCCTTCACTTCATCGAGTAGCACCGACACCACCACATCGTGCGTTGCGGTAATCTTGCCACACATTCCCGACGCATTGTTGATAGCTATGGTGTAAAATTCCGCCTCGAGCTGATCCTTTGTCAACGTATACGCATTGGTCAACATTGCAAGCATTTCCTGGTGGGTCGACGGGCGAGTGATAAATTTTTCGAGGTGCGATAAGTTTTCGATATCAATCTGCGCTTCGAGCGCTAGTCGTGCCAACACGCGAAATTTCAAGCCCTGATCGATCACCTGTACCGAATAGTTTTGTTGCAAATGAGTGGCAAATGCACGGGTAAGCGTACCCTTGCCGCCTCGTGCCGAGCCCTGAATCGTGATAAGTCGCGACATCTCCATCAGTTATATCATGGACAAGTAACCAACGCCAAAATTGACGTGCCGCCCACCTCTCCGGCTGGAGAGGTGGGCGGTCATAGAGTCAGTCGGTCGCCCACTTGCGAATCGCGGCTTCCGGGTCCGCTCTGAAGTCATCCCAGAATGCGGACGGCATCTCAGGGCCCTTGCGAGCTGTGTAACGCAACGGTACCCCGTCGAGATCAGTACCTGTCTCGCGCTTGCGACCTGATGATGCCCTCTCGCCACGGTACGTGCGACCATAGACTGAATGCTTCTCAGCCATCGTTTTCCTCTCGAGATTGTTGAAACGATAACAATTATATTGTATAAGATTATTAATATTTTGCAATATCGTGCCCGATTCGTAGTATGTACTGATCGTAATGCGCTACACTAGAGGCATGAAACTATACTCTTGGAACGTCAATGGCATCCGTGCTGTCGTCAAAAAAGGCGAATTTCAAAAATTTATTGCTGAGTATCAGCCAGATATCCTATGCTTGCAAGAAACTAAGGCAGAGCAGGGACAAGCAGTCATCGATCTGGGCGACTACGAAGAATACTGGAACTCATCACGAACGCGCAAAGGTTACTCAGGAACAGCGATCTTTACCAAGGTAAAGCCGCTCTCTGTTACCAATGATATCCCGAGCGAAATCGCCGAGCGCTACGGCCTGATTGCCGACAAATATGGCCATAGTAACGACGAGGGGCGGGTGATCGCAGCAGAATTTGACGACTACTATGTCGTAACAGCCTACACGCCAAATGCCAAAGATGACCTGACGCGCATCCCGCTCCGCCAGCAATGGGACAGTGCTATGGTCGCGTATTGTGCAGAATTACAAACCAAGAAACCAGTGCTGTATTGTGGCGATATGAATGTCGCACATACGCCCGATGACCTCGCAAACCCAAAGCCAAATGTTGGTAAAAAAGGCTTTACGGCAGAGGAGCGAAGCGGCTTTGACAAGTGGCTAGCGGCTGGCTTTGTGGACACCTTTCGTATCTTTACAAGCGGCAACGGACATTATTCGTGGTGGAGCCATTTTGCCAACTCTCGTGCCCGTAATGTCGGCTGGCGGATTGACTATTGGCTGGTCAGCGAGAGTATCCGACACCGCGTGAAGTCTGCCGAAATTCACGCCTCACAAATGGGCTCCGACCACTGCCCAGTCAGCATCGAACTAGCACCAGCCGCGTAGTATCGGCTATACTAACTGTATGAGTCTTAGTCCGCAAGTACAGCAACGTCTCGACACCGCAAAGGTGATGCAACTGGCATATCGACCAAACCAAGACGTCACTGAACTTATCAAACAAAAACATATTGTCATGTTTGTTGGGCCGGCTGGGTGTGGCAAATCGTATATCATGCAGCAAATTGACAGTAGCGACAACGATAGTACTCGCGTGGTTGATATTACCAGTCGTCCCGCCCGACCTGATGATACGCCTGGTGCGATGATTTATATACCGCACGACGATGAGAATATATCGCAGATGCTCGATCATATTGAGCGTGGCGAGCTGGTACAATGGTCAGTTCACCCAACTACGGGATATTTTTATGCCACGGCCACAAACGGCTATAAATCTGCCAACAATATGCTCGAAGTCTTGTCGAGCATGGTTACCTACATGCGCACATTGCCGTTTCGCCGAACGACGGTGATTGGCGTGGCGGCTGATCCGACTCACTGGGCTACATGGTTTAACGCACGATTTCCAACTGGCTCTGAAGAGCGTCACAAGCGGCTCCAGGAAGCGATTATGAGTCTGGAATGGCTCACCGATGCGACTCACGGTAGCCTGGTGCAGTGGATCGTCAACTCACCTGACCGTGATACCGCTTCGGATGCACTCGCTATCATGCGCCAAACATCGTACGGCGGCGAGGGTCGCACGACGGCACTCGCAATGCTCGATTGGGCCAGAGGTCAGTTTGTTGCAAGTAATGAATAATGATTTTTGGCGCAAACAAACCAGGGAAGCACCGCTTTACCCAGATATCGAGTGGAACAGGCCCGAGCAAAAAACCCGCGCTGGTAAACTTGCAATCATCGGCGGCAACAAGCTCGGCTTTGTGGCAGTCGCTGGGGCGTATGAAGAAGCGGTGGCAGCGGGTATTGGCCAAGTACGAGTAATCTTGCCCGATGGGCTGAAAGCGGCGATTCCTACGACAATTCTCGATACCGTGTTTGTGCCGAGCAATACATCGGGCGGCATGTCACGCGAGGCACTGCCAGAAGTCATGGCCGGTCTTGCTTGGAGCAACCATACGCTGCTGATCGGTGATGCCGGGCGCAATTCGGAGACAGCCATGATCTACGAATCGCTGCTCGCCACCGACACACCCCTCACTATCACGCGCGATGCTGTGGATCTACTTCGCAGTGCCGCACTGCAAATGATCAATCGACCCTCGACGACGCTTGTCGTGTCATTTGCTCAGGTGCAAAAATTATTTCAAGCAGTGTATTATCCAAAAATGCTTGGCTTTAGCATGCAACTAAGCCTGCTCGTCGAGACACTACACAAATTTACCATTACCTATCCATGCACCATCGCGACCTATCATCAAAATCAGTTGATTATTGCGAAAAGCGGTGATGTTATCACCCAGGAATTCGAAGATCCTATGATGATCTGGCGCGGCTCCGTCGCTACAAACGCCGCCTGCTACCAACTCTGGAGCCCGACCAAGCCACTCGAAGCTATCGCGACGAGTATCGCGTCGTTATAACCTCTTGCGCTTATATTTTAGACGCGCTACTATTTAGGAATGACGCGGGAAATGATACAAAAATGAAGTTTATTCACCGTAGTGAATTAGAGCGTTATCATCAAATCCCCAAGGATTTCGTCGGCCCCGAAGCAGCCGACGATTTATTTTCCATTTATGACAAATTACGCCTTGCCGAGCACTCTTCAACCTATCTCTATACCGCAGGATCTGCTGCAGCAGAGGCTGGTCTGATGGCGAATGATGCTCCGCGCGACGTTCGACACGCCCGGCTGCATGATGCCGACACTATTTGGCAAAAAGCTCAAGAATCCTTTATTAATGCACATATTAATGATGACTGGAGCGAAGCAAAACTTCTATCGATTCCTGATCGCATTGAAATGAATCGTATCTTTATCTCGCTCTATCATGATTTTGTCGATGGTTGCGTTCGGGAAGCGACGATCGAAAAAACACATGAGCGACTAGTACGACTGGGTATGCTCAACACTCGTCGCTATGAAATAGCAAAGGATAGCAATGATAGCGGCGGCGTAAGCATGAGAAGAGGATTAGGCTATGAACTAGGTACTCTCATGACGATCACTCGTCTGAAATGTCCGAGCTTTTTCGCAATCCCAGCCACTGCCCGCGCCGATCATGGAGCTTATCATCCCAGTGAGACACACGATGTACGATTAGTTCACCAAAGCTGGGGAACCATATTGAGTTGCGTGCCATATGAAGTAAAGCCCTGCGAAGGACAGCACCGAGAACGTTATAGCAGCGCATTAGTCGCTGGTAGAGTACTACTTCTCATGCCATCATCTACCGATGCCCTTGATCTTGCACTATATATGGATAAAGAACAACGCAACACACTCACGCCGCATCTCCTCCAGGAACTCAACGAAATTACGTCGCGAGTACTTAGTGAAGCTGTTGGATATAAAAATAACCTGCATATTGGCAGGACTGCGCTCGTTGGGGCGCAATAATTAATACAGCAAGAAAGGACACAAGATTTTGGCGCAGAAGTCCATTCTATGGACGCTGTCTGGCGCAAAAATTATCATATTGGTGGGCGAGGAGGGACTTG
>CAZKIA010000017.1:0-13222 GCA_964552765.1 uncultured Candidatus Saccharibacteria bacterium | reverse complement strand
CCTGTTCGACATAGCGACGAACCTCAGGGTTACCAAGCTTGTTCTTGGTCTGACCTTCAAATTGGGGGTCTGGTAGCTTGACGAGAATAATCGCCGTGAGGCCTTCCCTGATATCGTCACCGGTCAAGTTTTCTTCTTTTTCCTTGAGGAGTCCGTTCTTGCGTGAATAATCATTGATAACACGAGTCATCGCCGTACGGAAGCCAATGAGATGCATTCCACCCTCGGGATTGTAGACATTGTTTGCAAATGCTTTTACCGTCTCAGTAAACCCTTCGTTATACTGAATAGCTACCTCGACCATGCTATCGGAAACGGGGCGCTCAACATAGAAAATATCATCATCAACAACTTCTTTGCCGATGTTGAGGTGTTTTACATAGCTCTGAATACCACCCTCAAAGTAAAACGCGTAGCGTTTACCCGTTCGTTCATCCTGAACGCGCGCCTTGATACCCTTCGTTAGGTAGGCTTGATGACGCAAATAGCTGAGTACCCATTCATAATCAAATGAAACTGTCTCTTTGAATATTGTAGGGTCGGGATAAAAAGTGATACTCGTTCCCTGTGGTCGATCAGTTTTACCGACTTTTTTGAGGGGCCCTTGTGGGACACCTCTTTCGAACGTCAGTTGATAGAGCTCACCCTTTTTGACGACCTCTGCGATCATCGTTGTCGAGAGTGCGTTCACTACTGAGGAGCCTACACCATGCAAACCAGATGACACCTTATAGCCACCACCACCAAACTTCCCTCCGGCGTGCAACACCGTCAGAACAGTCTCCAGCGTACTTACGCCAGTTTTGGGGTGCTTGTCTACAGGAATACCGCGACCATCATCTGTGACACGACAGCCACCGTCAGCCATAAGAGTGATATCAACAAATGTTGCGTAGCCGGCAATCGCCTCATCGATACAGTTATCGGCAATCTCTTTTATAAGGTGATGAACACCGTCATAGCCGGTGCTTCCTATATACATACCGGGGCGTTTTCGAACCGGCTCAAGTCCTTCTAGGACCTGGATCTGACTAGCATCATAACTAGCCGATGGTGTTTGTTTGGCCACAACCTTGCTCCCTCGCTTATGGACCGCCCCGTGGCGGCCTCTTTACAATACTTATATTATAACGAAAACCTAGTACTCAAACAAGCTATAAAAATCTAACAGCAAAGTACTTGCATTGAACATAATAGTTATGCTATTTTACTAGGTAAGGAGTTCTTAAAAAAACAAAAAATGTTTCAAAAACTGGTATCGGGACTGCCCTTTTCACCGGCACTTGTCGGTCAGTTAGGCTTTTATGCCCGGCGTCTCAAAAAAGAAGAGGCCTCACGGCGCATCGGATTAATATTTACTGCTATGGCACTTGTCGTGCAATCATTTGCCGTCTTTTCGCCACCAGAGCCCGCCAACGCTGCAAGCTCTAACGACATCGTGTACGGCGGTGTATCTTCAATGTCGCAGATACTCAGCATTTACGACAGCGGCACGTCACCGCTGAGGAAATTGCTGGATTATAACCGTATCACCCGTGCCGAAGTCGCCGCCGCTCAGGAAACAACCATGAACTCTCGCGACTACGGTACAGGCGCCGATGCTCTGAAGTCGTGGGGGCGTAACTCACGCTTTAGTACCGACCTAGGCGAGGTAATGCACAATATCGATGGTGGAATTTACTACTCTCGCCCGCTTTGGCGTTTTGACACAGGCAGCTGGACGAGTGTACACGGCTCAACCTACAATGTGTTCAAAGGCTACTCAAATAGTATCGGCGTCTTCTATATCATGAAAGACTGCGGCAACCTTGCAGCCGCAAAGCTCCCTACTCCTCCACCACCGCCACCAGCCCCAACCGCAGTGTGTTCATCACTCAGCGCCATAAAGGTGACTCCTTCATCGTACAAATTTAACGCCAGTGCAGCTGTCACGGGTGGAGCTACGATCAGCAACTACAATGTCATTGTTAAAAATTCGGGCGGCGTGATCGCAAAAAATATTAGCCAACCATCAACCAGTACATCGGTGAGCTTCCCAAGTGAGTATACCTTCGCCCCTGGCACCTACACCGCCACGGCCAGCGTCTCTACCTCACTCGGAACAAAGACAAGTAGTGGCTGTACGGCATCATTTACCGTACCTCAACCACCCACTCCTACTCACCCTGCTGTCACGATTGATAAAAAGGTTGATGGAGTCGAACAAAAAACTGTCAATGTCAACCAAGAATTCACCTATCAGCTCGTTATTAAGAATACTGGCGACGTAGCACTCTCAAATGTCGCTATCAGTGATACCGCACCAAAAGGCGTTACATTTGTTCGCGCCAGCAGCGGTACGATTACTAACGGTAAATGGACTCAGACTGTTCCATCGATGGCCGTCCATCAAACAATCTCTGTCACTATTACTGCCAAAGTCCCTGTTTACCAGGCAGGGTTGATCAAAAATACAGCCTGCGTCGATACGCCAACCATCCCTGCAACAAACCCTGATGACTGTGACGATGCAATTGTCGAGTTGCCTGTTCCGCAAATCCAAGTCTGTGATTTGAAGTCGATTAAAACTATCACTATCAAGGAAACTGATTTCAACAAAACACTGCATTCCAAAGACCTCAACGACTGTAAACTTACACAGGTATGTAACCTTGCAACAGATATCGTCATTACTATTCGCGAGGTTGACTTCAATGCTACCAAGCACTCCAAAGACCTCAAGCAGTGTGATCGCATGCAAGTCTGTGAGTATGCCACTGGTCAGATTGTCACTATACCAGCCAACAAGTTCGATAAAAACAAGCACTCTAAAAACACCTACGACTGTCAAACAAATGTAACCTTAACCAAATCTGCCATTAACCTCACCCAAAACAACGTTGACGCATCAAAGACAGTCGCCAAAGCTGGTGACCGTATACAATATCGACTCTCTGCAACAAACGGAGGTAAAGTTGAGGCAACTGTCGACTTCAAGGAAAATATTGTCGACACCCTAGAATACGCTACGCTCAACGATAATGGTGGCGGTACCCTAACGGATATTCCTGTCGAAGGCAAACCGGTCAAACACCTTAGCTGGGGGTCGATCAAACTCGCCGCTGGACAAGAAGTAACTCGTATCTTTACCATCAAAGTTCTCGATACAATCCCAGCAACTGCTCAGGGTGTAAGCGACCGCGGCTCATACGATTGTAAGATGACCAACACCTTCGGTAACACCGTAGAGACACAAATCGACTGCCAGGCACCAAAAGTTCTCGAAGCGACAATTGCCCAGCTACCAAGTACGGGGCCAGGAGAAAATATGCTCTTTGCTGGCCTGCTTGCAAGCGTTGTCGTCTACTTCTACTCACGATCACGCCAACTCTCTACAGAGGTCAAGCTGATACGCAGAGATTTTAATGCAGGAACTATCTAGGGAGGTAGTATGAATAGTCCAGAACGAATCAACCCATCAGAGGTAAAGATCGGCGCCAGTGAGGCGGCAGCCGAACAGGCCGAGAAACTACGCAAGCTTGAAGCTTCGTCTGAGAAGAGCCCTGAAAAATCAGCCGAGCATGTTGCCGCTGATGCTCGCAAAGAAACCGAATCAATCTTTGCTAAAGAGCGCAGCTCCGAGCGAGCTCATGGTGGTGAACCTACTGCCAGTGCGACGGCTATACGAAAGATAACGAAGCGAGAAAAGCAGCGTGTTTACAAACAGACCCTCAAGCGTGCCCAGTCAGAGATGAAAGCACCAGCGCGCATCTTTAGCAAAGTCATCCACTCGCCTATCGTTGAAAAGACGAGCGATGTCGTCGGCAACACGATCGCCCGACCAAACGCTCTACTTGGCGGTGGGGTTATGGCATTTATCGCCATCAGTATCCTCTATACCATCGGGCAAATGTATGGTTACCGTCTCTCAGGGTTCGAGATGATTGGCGCCTACGTCCTAGGCTGGATCGCGGGCATTGTCCTTGACTACTTCCGTGTTATGGCTAGTGGTAAAACAAGCTAGTATCTTAACCCTCATAAATAATATCCTCGTTTCCACGAGGATATTATTATGGGCCATTACCTTACTAGTGCTATTTAGTACTTAGGTAACAGGCTTACGATTTAGGACTATCATGTGACACCTCAGGAGCCTCTGGCTCAAGTCCTGGAGCTGAATGGTGCAAGTTACCTCGGACATCTATAAAGATCTCGTCAAACTCCTCTCGTGGCGTCTCAGGAGTTTTGTTGATTTTTAAGTGCCCGCCGTTATTTGACTGAGAGGTCTGACTAGCCTGATCAACAACCGCTGATTCAACCTTGTCAATTTCCTCGTTCAGAACTGTGTGGTCTTGTAATGTCTGCTCCGCAGTAACTCGTTGCTGTTTCTCAAATGACACATTCTGGCCGAGTCCCCTGGACTGCAGCTGGTGCAACCGATTATCCCTAAACTGGGGCCCTTGTGCAGTCTGGGGCTGCGGGGTGTCATCATGAGGCATAGCACGATTAAGATCATTGATCGTCTGCCCGACCGTCTTGCCATTTACGGTACGTGGATCAGGTGTGGGCGACGCTGTTGACAGTTGTGGTGATGCCGCCAAGGGTGGTGGAGTAGCTACACGTGCCGATACGGAAGGCGCTGGTGTCTGTGGTGTTGATTGTTTACGTTTTGCTAGCCATTCATCGAGAAATGATGATCCACTACTGGTCGGAGTTGCTCCTGCCCCACCCGGTTTTGTTCCTCCCATGAGCTCTTGGCGCCGCTTATCCCGTGCCTGATCACCTGCACGCAACCTAGCAAATATTTCTCGTTCAACATCGCTTCGACCACGCCCAAACTTTGCCGCCGATAACCGCTTGAGGGCATTAGCCAGCTGAGGATTAGGCGTTCCAAGCGGTGGAATAAGTGACATACTAAAAGGCTGAGACGGAACGTTATTTATCATGACACTTGCTATTGTCTCGTAGTTTGGTAGCCGGGTAAGGTCTTCTGCATCAAACGTTGGCGAAAATCGTTTTACCATCAACTCTGCATCTGTCGTTCCAATACGACCAGATATAATCGTGCCGACGTTACCGATGATTGCTTCACGAATTTTATCAGTTAGTTGCGTCATAAATTGGTTCGCTAATATAAGATTGAGTCGATACTTACGAGCCTCAGACAAAATCGATTCAAAACTATCGGTCGCAAAGTTTTGAAACTCATCAACATAGAGAGAGAAATCAGTTCGCTGATCCTCTGGAACATCCGCCCGCCCCATCGCCGCCGCCTGAAACTTCATGACAAAAATCATACCAAGCAGCTGTGAGTTGAGCTCTCCCGTCTTACCCTTGCTCAGGTTAACGAGAAGAATCTTGTTATTATCCATAATGTCGCGCAGGTTAAACCCAGATTTTGTCTGACCAATGATATTTCGCATCATCTCATTTGAGAGAAATGCGCCAAATTTCGATACAAACCATCCCAGCACTTCAGACTTATGATAGTCACTTGTCTGCGCCATCTCTTTATTCCAAAAGTCCAGTACCGTCTGGTCGGTGACGTATTTAAGCTTTTCTTTTGCGAATGCATCGTCATTAAAGACCTGCGGTATATCAATAAAGCTCGACCCGTTAGGATCACTCATGATCGTTAAGGCGGCATTACGGAACCAGTGCTCATAACGAGGGCCTATGATACCAGTATGACCTGGGTCATAGAGGCGATAAAGCATGGCAATGGCCTCTTGCACCAGAAAGTCACGTTGATCAGGCGTATCAAACTCAAACAAGTTGAGTCCAACGGGATTATCCATATCGCCAGGGTTAAAGTAAATAACATCCTCGACACGTTCTTTTGGCACCATACCCATAAGCGCTTCCGCTGAGTCACCATGCGGATCAATAAATGCAAACCCTTTGCCATCAAGCATATCCTGCAGGGCAAGGTTTTCGAGCAATTTTGATTTACCCGTACCGGTTTGACCAATGATGTATGTATGACGACGACGGTCATTTGTGCCGAGACGAATCTCTTTTTTAACTCCCCGAAATACATTGTAACCAAGCAAAAACCCCTCATCTAGTAATTGATGAGGGCCATCAACCTGCTTTGTCGCTTGTCGTTGCACCTGAGAAGTTGGGATATTCTTCTGATCTGGCAGGTGGAATAACGTTGCTAATTCAACACTATTAAGCACATTCTTTTTAATTTCCTGCGGGAAAAATCGAAAAATAAATGCCGTTACAAACTGTTCGACATTCTTTGTTGTTGTAAATTTGAAGCCATTTTTACCTGGGGCATCGAAGAGCGCGAAGCTCGCGACAACATTTTTCATCAGCCCTTGTGCTCGTGCAGCTACATTTGATGACGCAACGACGCGAATCAATACTTCATATCCTGGATGCCTCGTTTTTTCCTCAATCGCCTCAACTGTCTGTTGTTCAATACTCGACAATTGTCGATCCTCGGGCTTGACGTCTTTTTGCTCAGGAGCCTTCCATAACGCCTCCATCAGGTCACGAGGCGAGATTGCACCACCTCCTATACCACCACCAGTTTTTGAGCCTTTGTCCTTACGGATCTTATTGGCAGTAAATACGCCGCTTTTTTCCCATCCATCTGGCGCCGGGCGAAATAGTATCTGGATGCCAACGCCATCGTCACGACTTGCGCCAGAGAGTGCGTTCAAGATAGCCCTCATCGCATCACGTTTTGACTCTTGGTATGTGGCAATTGGATACGCATAGTCTTTTTTCAGCGTCAGTTCTCCACCGATTGTCCCGCTGATCTTTCCGACTTTACTAAAAAGGTTATGTTCTTCGACTTCTTCTAGGCGTGCCGCTGGATAAGCTGCTGATACTGCTTGTTGAACCACATCGATCAACACATGGGGAACAGCGACATAATAGTGGACGAGCCCCTTACTCGCAATAATCTCAAAAGAGATGTGCCTTTGTCCGTATACTTTGGTTTTGAAGCCACGTGTGGCCGTGCTGGCGATAATGTTGTACATCGTTTGTGCCTGCGACAGCGCCTCATCAGTAATATCCCGCTCATCGCGGCCACCTGTCTCAATATCATCGCCAGGAGGGGGTAGATGGATAAGGAATGGTACCATTTTGAGGCCACGCTCATAGTTTTTGGCCTCACGAACAATCTTGCGGTACTGAAGATAGACAATACCAATCAAACCACCTACGAGGATTGTTGCAACAAAAACGCCAAATAATACTTCGTTCACCCTATTCCTCTGCCGGTAGTTTAATAACCTTACCGTAACGCTTGTTCAGATAGTCTGCTTGCAGCTTTCTGATCGCCTTCTCCTGAGCATACGGATCATCTTTCGTCTCCGATACGGCCTTTTTTGCTCGCTCAACCCACTCTTTTTCTATCAGATCCTCATCTGCTGCCACATGTGGGCTGTCGCTAATGACTGGAGCGGTCGGTACCGTTGTCGTTGCCCCCTGAACAGGCAGCGGTGGCATAGCGGGAATTGTAGGTGGTGGTGTATCACCTACAGCAGCACCAGTTCTTTGCTCCTGCGGTGCGGGCACCTCGGGAGTATACTGATGCTCTGATCCATGCGGACGCAGTCCTTCAGGCCCTCGCGGTAAAGACGGCCCCATCTCAGGAGATCCATGAGGAGTCGGTAGTGTCGGTTCCATATCTAAAAATTATAGCTGATACCACAACTTTTGACCACTGAAGTTCTTATGATTTTATTCACAAAACTATCACGCGGCGCGCTTCAGAACATAAAACCCCGCAAGGGCTGTCAAAGAAACAACGAGTACCAAATCCAACAGTTTTAATTGATTAAGCGACTGCATAGCGAGTAGACAAACAGGGGCAAAGGCGATAATACTCGCCAGATAATAGGCGCGCCGCCTGCGAACTACTGCCTGTGTTGTCGCCGCCTCGTCTTCTATCGGTATATTTTTTCTCGTAAATAGGTCAATCAGGATATATAAACAGCTTGCGATAAGAAGATATACCAGTATGAAAGCCGTGAGTATACTCGCAACGCTTTCTGTTGGATCGGTCATATTCATGAGTATCATTAACGCAAAAAAGCACCCTAGCGGTACTATATATATGATTCGGTGAATCGCTCGTGTCATTATCACTTTACTATATCACCTAACGAATGTCGTAAACAGCAAATGTGAGCGTGCCTGCGCGACAAACCATAGCGTTACGATAGCGACATCCGCCACTGTAAATAAATATTAGGGCGCGTGCTATCAAGTAACAGTTCGTCGCGCGAGGCGACTTGACCGCTTGCCTCTTCGTGTCTGTTAAGACATTCCGGGGCACGTAGTGCAGTCAACTTCGCGGAGTCTTCCGCATCGACCCATAGGGCTATCGATACGATCCTCAACGCGGATTGATTTGGTATTGTTTGGCAGTAACGAATGTTCATTTTGTTGCTGCCAGTTCAACACCAAATACGGGTGCCTTAGCAAGATTTCTAAGGACTTACCTATCACGTTTTGATTGTAGAGGTTCGAGGCTTTTGTTTATTTTTGTTTTAAAAAGCTTACCCACAGTTATAGCACGTGACACTCGATTGGTCAATATGTTTATGCATTGTTATTGTTGTAATTTTATATAATTTAATCAATTTTAACTATTACATATCAATAAACGTTGTATTTTGAACTAAAAATTTGTTGTTTATAATACTTTAATAGTTTTGTAAGTGATGAGTATATCCAGCCGCAATCAGACGACTATAGGCGGCTCTAACCTCCGCGGGAATCACCTGCTCGGTTTGAAAACCAAGGCTCGGATAGGCAATGATTCGCTGCATGTCACCAACCATAATATTGATGATTTTTTCCCGTGGCTGTTCGGATGTGAAGTAATCATTCATAAGAATCGGCGGTGATGTCACATATAGTTTGGCATCATGGTCTGGCCACTGCGCCTGAAAGGTTGCCAGCGCTCGACGCTCCATGTACGGCTTCGTGACAATCTGAATAGACAGTGGCATGGGCGTATTCTGTGCCTGTAGGAGTGCGAATGATAATGTAGCGTTCTCGCCTGTATTTTGGGCCTTTGTTTCAAGAAGAAGTGATTTTGTCACACCATGAGCTCGCATAATAGCTCCAAAATGCTCTGCTTCAGTCGCTTCTGGCCATGTTTGCGCTAATAAATCATTCTGATGAGCATCACCGCCAGAAACAACGATATACCAATAATGAAATTGTTGTGCGAGCTGAGCGGCATAGGCCGCCACACGATCGTCAATACTACCAAGTACCAGCAAGCAATCAGCTTGGCGAGCTGGCTGGCCCATTAGCATATATTGCCACAAAATTGCCGCGTCATGTTCTTCTAATCCTTGCATACTATGTATGATACAGTGTAACGCTTGCTCTGCAACCACTGAACACCACAATCACCACGAAAATATGCCAAAAGCAATAGTTATCCACAAGTAAAAATTACATGAAAATAGCGTTGACATTAAGCATTTTAAGCATTATATTAGAGGTAGCCTATGAATACAAAACTTATTCATAAGCTAAAACCGAAAACAAACAGACAAAAACCAAATAAAAACGACCGTTCCTCGCAGGCGGTCGTTTTTTTTTGTGTTATGATGGCTACTGCTATACATTAATCAATCGTGTTTTCCAATAACTCCTGCGATGCTCGCCAGTCCCATACTCCACAGTGCGGCGCCTTATATGTCCAATATGCATGGCCCCATGACACATCATCAAAGGTACGGTACTGCGCCATATAATACTGTCCGACTTCATTCTGTTCCGATATTCCTGCGTCTGCATATGTCTTTTCAGGCAAGGCGGCACTCCATTCGCCTACGAGCACTGGTATGTATCGCTGGATACGATCGATCAGATCCCACCACTCTTCATCGGCTTTTTTAACGTGACGATCGAAGCTCATACGTTGATCTCGCCGCGAAAACACCTGATAGAGGTGAATATCAAGAACCAACCGCGACGCATAGGGGCGCCGAGAGAGCTTTTTAGCCACTCTCAGGGGACTAAAGGCATCACTGACAATAATCTTCACCTCTGGCGCTAGGTGGCCCTGTATCGCCTCATACGCGCTATCGTAATATGTAAGGAGCCTCCTAAGACACCACTTAACATGCGGTTCATTGATCACCTCGAGTCCGAGCAATGCTTTTTCATGACCATAGGTACGAGCCATGTACTCAAGCGTCTCAAGAGCCTCCTGCTGATTGTCGCCAATATAGAGCTTCGTAGAGCCAACCTGCCCACTGTGATCCTTACCATTTTGCGACCCCTGTAAACCGTGAAAATCCAAAATAATCTTGAGGTCATAGCGCTGCGCCCATGTAAAAGCTCGCCGCAAATAGACTTCTCCATCGATAAAGTCATCCGTTTGTTTAAAAAGCCAGTAGCCTACTGGCAGCCGTACAAAATCAAACCCCCGATTCTTGATCCAACGAAAGTCTTTTTCAGTGATAAACGTCTCGCGATGTTGTGTTAGCCGCTGTTTTGCCACCTCATACCCCAGTTCCCGCACAATATCGATCTCGGCAGGCCCCTCTACCCCGTCAAACACCCCTGGCATCCACCGTTCAACAAGCAACCATCCGCCCAAATTGATACCTCGAAGTGCTTTTCTCATACTGTTAGTATACTAGAGGTGATCAGATATTCGACAGAATAAGCATTTTACAGTATACTATGAGGATCGTGGGGCTGAAGTACGCTTTCGACGATTGGAATTTAACAGATCATCTTGCATGCCGACCACTGACGTTATCAGTATCTTAACTGCAAACATTTTTGCTAAAGCAAAAGCGTATGTCGCGAGTGTTTTCACTCCTAACTACGCCTTTGCGACAGTTGCAGCCTAAGTGCCGCAACCGCTTTGTCTCTGACGTCATATAGGAGTTACGAAGTGTCATATTCATATGGCTTGGTATCTAGCTAGCTGTGAAGGCTGGACACGACATTTATTCATAGAACGGACACTACTATTTTCGTTATCTCTCGAGGTAGCGCCGTAACAACAAAGATAACTATGCATGAAGACAGATGATAGGTTACCATTCGGACCCGGGCGCACTACCCGGCAGCTCCACCAGAGAAAATACCCGACAGCATTGTCGGGTATTTTCTCTGGTGATACACTTGCTGTATGTCCGCCCATACCTATACCACAGCACCTATCGGCTATGATGGCCAGGTCGTCAAAGTCGAGTGCGATACAGCTAAGGGCCTGCCGACCCTTCAGATCGTGGGACTTGCTACACGTTCGGTCGATGAAGCGAAAGAGCGCGTCCGTAGTGCAATCCGCAATTCACATCTCGATTTTGCCAACAACAAAGTAACTGTCAACCTATCGCCTGCTAACATTCCAAAAGATGGTTCGCACTATGATTTGCCTATTGCGATCGCTATCCTCATTGAGACAGGTCAAATCCGTAGTAAAAATATCGACGGCATAATGTTTGCTGGAGAACTTGGGTTAGATGGTAGTATCCGTTCAATCCGCGGTAGCATCGCAATGGCCGAAACCGCCAAGCAAGCAGGCTTTCACACGATCATTCTCCCGTCTGCAAATGCCGTCCAGGCAAGCCTTGTAACAGATATATATGTACTAGGTTTTACAACACTTACAGAGCTCTACCTCCACCTATGTGGTGAAAAGATCATCATGCCGACTAATCGTCCTGAAATAAACATTGATGCAAAACGTACATCACTAGACATAAGCGATATTCGCGGGCAAGATCACGCAAAGCGCGCCCTACTCATTGCCGCTGCCGGGCATCACAACGTCCTGCTCGATGGCCCTCCGGGTGCTGGCAAGACGATGCTTGCTAAAGCATTTGTGGGTATATTACCGCAACCAACCGAGCACGAAATGATTGAGATTACAAAGCTTCATAGTCTCAGCGGCGATGCCGAAGACCACATTGTATCCGAACGGCCTTTTCGTTCACCACACCACACCAGTAGTTTCGTCTCACTTGTCGGTGGTGGAGCTAAACCAGTGCCAGGCGAGATTAGCCTAGCTCATCACGGTGTCCTTTTCCTTGACGAACTGCCCGAATATCCTCGCCAATCGCTCGAGGCACTGCGCCAACCACTTGAAGACAGGGTGATTCATGTCTCACGAGCCGCCAGCAAAGTCACGTACCCGGCAAACTTTATGCTGATCGCCACTAAAAACCCCTGCCCCTGCGGGTTTTACGGCGACCCAACCAGAGAATGCGTCTGCACGATGACCCAACTTCTTAGCTATCAAAAACGGATCTCTGGGCCGCTGCTTGATCGAATCGACCTCATCGTTCATGTTGCACGTGCCTCTGAAAAAGATTTCCTGCAAAAGCAAGATGGAGTAAAACCCCTCTCTGGTACCTGGCGATCCCAGGTGGAACGGGCCCGCCAGCGCCAACACACGCGCCATAAAAAAGAGTTATCGAATGCTCAGCTTGATAGTAAACAGATCATCAAGCTCGCCCGCCTCTCCGATGAGGCAGAACAACTATTGCAGTCTGCCGCTGCCAAAATGAAGTTATCAGCCCGAAGCTACTTCAAGGTTATCCGTGTTGCTCGTACCATCGCCGACCTTGAAGATTCTGGTGATATCCTGCCCCCACACATAGCCGAAGCACTACAATACCGTAGCTAGAGACTAGAATCTGGATGCTAGATACTGGATACTAGAGGCTGAAAAGCAAATGCCCGCCCCCTTGTGAAGAGGCGGGGCATAAGCTCAACGCAACATCACGGGGCGGGTTGAAAATATGGTCGTACATCAGGGTGGTGTGTATAGATATAGCGACTAACGGCGTCCTGGACATCATTGCGCACCCATCGAGTGTTGACGTCACTTCGGATTGTGACCATGAAATCACGCGTCGTAAACGACTCCACACCCATGATTCCTCGTATGACCTGAGCGAATCGCTGTACCTCAGTCAGATCGTCGAAAAGATCCTGAACCCCAAGATGGAACATCAAGGGCCCTATCGTAACCTCGACCGTCTTTTTGTTCATCGCCCTCTCCTGTCTGTGTGCTCCACATGGCGAATAATTGTATTATCTGTTATTTATCGCCTTCACGCAAACAGGAAGCTAATCATATTTCCTGTGCCGCCCCTGTTTGCATTCTACGTCCGTCTCTGTTACAATACCTAGTTGAAAATATTAACCCACGTTGGTTGCACTTGCCTGGCAAGAAGCGGCCGCGTACATAAGAGGAGACGGTATAAACAATCGATCGATTCGCATCAACGGT
>CAZKIA010000016.1:0-13874 GCA_964552765.1 uncultured Candidatus Saccharibacteria bacterium | reverse complement strand
GAGATATGCAAAAGCGTTTGCTGACGATCTTGGCGATAATTATTATCTATCGTTTTCTGTCACATGTACCGATCCCACTTGCTGAGCCGACACAGCTACGATCAATTATTGATAATGCACTTGGCAACTCGCAGTTTGGCGGTTTTCTTAACCTGATGAGCGGTGGAGCACTTGCGAGCTTGAGTATCGTGCTCGTTGGTCTCAGCCCTTATATTACCGCCAGTGTTATCACACAGCTTCTGACGAAAGCTATACCAAAGCTTGAGGAGCTACACAAGGATGGTGAATCGGGTCGCCGCAAGATCAATCAGTGGACGCGTATTATCACGCTCCCGCTAGCGATATTACAGTCGATTGCCTTTATATTTATCATTCGTCAGTCTGTACTGGCTGGCAGTACGGCAACGCTTAATCAGATGAATATGTGGGAATGGGTAGTTGCCGTTTCGGCTATGACTGCCGGTGCCATGCTGATGATGTGGCTCGGTGAACTCTCCACAGAACAGGGTGTTGGTAATGGTATATCGCTCCTTATCTTTGCTGGTATTGTCTCGCAACTACCAAAGACGCTCGGTACGGTTGGATCGTCGCTGTTTACTGTGGGTAAACCTGATGATGCTCTTCATATATTTAACTGGTTCACGGTGCCGTGGCTGAATGGCATCGCGTTTTGGGTGACGCTTGTTATTGCATTGATCGGTATTATGGTGTTGTATTTCCTCGTTAAGATCAACGAGGCGCAGCGCGTGATCACTATTAACTACGCCAAGCGCGTCCATGGTAATAGCGCCTACGGCGGTGTTCAAAGTATTCTACCCGTGAAGCTCATCACGGCAGGTGTGATTCCGATCATCTTCGCCGTGGCTTTTCTCGCACTACCTGCCTTTGTCGGTCAGGTATTGCGATCAACTCATGATCCACGGTGGATTGGTATTGGCGAGAACCTTGTCCGATGGTTTCAGACGCCACAGCCTGGTCAGTTTGGCTATAGTGCTGACTGGACGACATTTATCTATCCTGTGGCATATTTCCTACTTGTTGTGGCCTTTACCTACTTTTACACGGGGATTGTGTTCAACAGTAATGAAATTGCTGAGAACCTTCAGAAGCAAGGCGGGTTTATCGAGAATGTGCGTCCTGGCGTCCAGACAGAACGCTACCTTGCACGTGTTGTTACACGCCTGACGCTCTTTGGTGCGTTGGCGCTTGGTCTTATATCAGTACTGCCATTTGTGTTTGAGTATGTGTTTGCACAGCTTGGGATCAATGCCGCCAATCTTGCGATCGGTGGTACGGGTCTCTTGATCGTTGTCTCGGTAGCACTCGAGACTCTGCGACAGATAAACTCACGCGCCCTGATGGTTACGTATGATCAATACTAGATGAAAAGACGACTCTCCTCTCACTATATTATTCCCATCTTAGTCCTGATACTGTCAGGTGTGGCGATTAGCTACGGCGTATGGCGGGGTATAATGGACGGCACAATTGGTGATAGTATGTCGGGGCAACATTATTTTGTAAGCCCCTATTACGATGGGGTTACGTCACGAATTGTCGAACATGATAGCGACCAGGCGAAAAGCTTTATGGAATATCCTGAAACCCCTAATAAGACCATTAACTCCTATATTGCTAACGTAATTGACACCACGTATCACAAGCAATTCACAGATCTTCAGACAGCACTAAAGGGTACAAAGGGAAAACTCGATGAGTCAATCAGCTACCAGGTACAATACGCAAATGACAAATATATCTCTATCGTCATCTCTATAGATATATTTGCCGGTGACGAGCGCCAGTTATCAGCAACAGAATTTTGGACATTTGATAGAAAGAGCGGCAAGCCTGTAACGATTTTAGAACTTCTAGGCGGCTCCACGGACGGCAGGGAGCGCCTGCTCATTACGCTACGCAATACCGTAAAGGGAGAGCTTAAAAAATATGGTCAGGATATAAGTGATGCTGAGTTAGTGGAGGCAATAAATGCCGATACCATCACCAACTTTTCGGTTCTCAGTAAACAAGAACTAGTATTCCCCTTTGGGCAAGCTGATACGACGGATACCGCAAAGAATACCGAAGTGACCGCTCGTATTCCAATAGATACTTTGCAGCTGTTTATGCAAAATGACATCGCGCGATCATTATTTGATGTGACATCGATGTCACAGACTAGTGCAAAGCCGGTACCGACGTCTAGTGAGAATACCTCAGTACCAACATCACCGTGCATGACAGGCAAGAAATGTATTGCACTGACATTTGATGATGGCCCTGGCCCCTACACGAGTCGACTCCTCGATACGCTCGATACATATAATGCTAAAGCGACATTTTTTGTTCTGGGACAACAGGTGAATCGGCACGAGTCGATAATAAAGCGAATGAAAAGTGCGCAGCACGAGATAGGTAATCATTCTTGGGATCACGCACAGATGACGAAGCTTTCGGCCAGCAGTATCAAAGATGAGATTACACGAACAGATGATGCCATAAAAGCCATTACGGGCATTCGACCTACATTTGTCCGGCCACCGTATGGTGCATTTAATAAAACCGTCATTGAATCGCTTGAAGCATCGCATCATCCGGCTGCCCTGTGGTCAATTGACACAAGAGATTGGGCAGACCGTAATGCAACCATCGTCTGTAATCGCGCAACGACAGGCGCTCGTAGCGGCGGGATTATCATCATGCATGACGTCCACGCCACAACAGTCGATGCTGTGCCGTGTATTCTAAAGAAGCTAGCAGCCGATGGCTATACGTTTGTGACGGTGAGTGACCTCGTACCATCACCGGTCGCTGGCAATGTGTATTATCGTACACCGTAAGTCTTAAACGCATAAGGTACTTGCATCACATAGTGATTGTGCTACAATCAAGTTATTACATCGCGATGCGAGATTTCTTTTCAACAGGGGTTTACTTGGTAGCATTATTCATATATACTGTACGGTTGTATACGTATGGCTAGCAATAAAGAAGTTATCAAACTCGTTGGGAAGGTGGTGGAAGCACTGCCTAATACACAGTTTCGTGTTTCTTTAGAAAATGGTCACGTAATCATCGCTCACGTGTCAGGAAAGATGCGCAAGCACTACATTCGGTTAGTGCCGGGCGATGTGGTCGAGGTTGAGTTGACCCCTTATGATCTTACAAAGGGCAGAATCAGCTTCCGACTCAAAGACGATAAATTTAACGGGAGACAAGCGGCGTGAAAGTACGAGCAAGCGTCAAAAAGATTAGCCCGGACGACCAATTGGTTCGTCGTAAAGGGCGTCTATATGTCATAAACAAAAAGAAACCCAAGAACAAGCAGAGGCAAGGCTAATGGCGCGTATTGCAAACGTCGTCATTCCTGATCAGAAACAAATTCAGATCAGCTTGACCTATATCTACGGCATCGGTCCCGTAAAGGCTCGCGAGATTCTTGCAGCTACAAAGATCGACCCAACAACCCGCGTTAAAGACCTCAATGAGGCGGATCTTAAAAAACTCCGCGACGAGATCGATAGCAACTACACCGTTGAGGGTGATCTGCAGCGTGTTGTCGGTGGTAACGTCAAACGCCTAAAGGATATTGGCTCCTATCGTGGTGTTCGTCACAAAAACAATTTGCCTTCGCGCGGTCAGCGGACTCGTACCAATGGTCGAACCCGACGCGGCAAACGTATCGCAGTCGGCGGTGCGCAACCTAAAGCAGCAACAAAGACGTAGGAAAGGAGCATTATGGCTGAAGATACTACACCAACGACCGAAGCTGTCTCAACTGATACCGTTGCAGCTCCTAAGGCGGCACCTGCAAAGGGTCGCAAAAAACAACGTCGCTCTGTCCCTACGGGTCAGTTGCACATTCAAGCAACATTTAACAACACAATCATCACATTTTCTGACAAGAAAGGTAATGTCATCGCTGCAAGTTCATCGGGAGCCTGCGGGTTCCGTGGTAGCAAAAAGGGTACCGCCTATGCTGCTCAGGTGGCTGCAGAAAAAGCCGCTGAGATCGCTAAGGGCTACGGCTTGGCATCAGTTGATGCATTCGTCAAAGGCGTTGGCCTAGGTCGTGATGCAGCGATTCGCAGTATGCAAAACTTTGATATCCGTGTTGATTCTATTAAAGACGTGACTGGCGTACCTCATGGTGGCGTCCGTCCGCGCAAGCAAAGGAGGGCATAAGCTATGGCACGAGATAGAAGCCCTATCGTCAAGCAAAGCCGTCGTGAAGGTTATGCACTTCACGTCAAGGCGCACAAGATCATGGCGCGAAAATCAGGTATTCCTGGCGTCCACGCGCATGGTCGTCACAACAAACCAAGCCTCTACGCAACCCAACTTCGTGAAAAGCAAAAGGTTCGCCGTATCTATGGCCTACTTGAGAAGCAGTTTGCTCGTCTCATGAAAGATGCTGATCGTGCCGAAGGCAAATCAGGTGAAATCCTATTGCAGTTGCTCGAACGTCGTCTCGATAATGTTATCTACCGCGCTGGACTCAGCACGAGTCGCCGCGGTGCACGTCAACTTGTTACTCACGGGCACTTTATGCTTAACGGTCGCCGGGTCGATATCCCATCGATTCGCGTTAGCGCTGGTGATGTCATCACAGTACGTCCTAAGAGCACAAAATCTGACTACTTTACCCGTATCGACGATGTCGTCAAAAACACCTCTCAGACCCCTCTGAGTTGGATGAAAAGTGATGTCAAGAAACTGACCGTCACTGTTACTGGCATTCCTACTCGCGAAGAAGCCGAACCAGATATTAACGAACAGCTAATTGTTGAGTACTACTCACGCTAATCAAGGAGCACATACGAAATGTCACAAGCTATTCACAACCCCACCCTCGCCGCTGTCGAAGACCACAGCAAAACGAGCGCTACATTTGTCGTAGAACCTCTTCACACAGGCTACGGTATGACACTCGGCAACTCACTGCGTCGTGTTTTACTCTCATCTATCGAAGGCGCAGCCATTGTTGCGTTTCGTGTTGAGGGTGCCACCCATGAGTTCACTACTGTCAAGGGCGTCAAAGAAGACGTCGTTGATATCATGCTCAACCTCAAGAACGTCCGCGTTGAAGCCCACAATGACCAGCCTGTTGAGCTTCGTCTCGAGAAAAAAGGCGCTGGTGTTGTCACTGCTGCTGATATCAAACTGTCTGACGACATCGTTGTTGTCAACCCTGAAGCCGTTATCTGTACGATTGACGACCCAAAGGGCTCGATTGTTATGGATATCGTTGTTGAAACGGGTCGTGGCTACCGCACGATCGAAGAATCAAGCGGTAAGCGCATCCACAGCGATATGATTGCCCTCGATGCAATCTTTAGCCCTGTCGTCCGTGTTCGCTACAAAGTAGAAAATACTCGTGTCGGTCAGACAACCGACCTCGACAAACTTCTGCTTACGATTGACACCGATGGCTCTATGACGCCACGTGACTGCTTCGAAGAAGCTGCTGCAATCCTTATCAACCAGTACACGGCACTCGCTGGTTCAACTCGTGTTGAATCTGCTCCTACCCCTGGTTCACGTGATGATAGTGCCGATACTGAGCTTATGACGCCAATCGAAGACCTTAACTTGACGGCTCGTACCACCAATGCGCTTATCAACAACGACATTCGCACAATCAACGACCTCGTCACACTTAGCGAAACTGACCTTCGTGAACTCAAAGGTTTTGGCAGTAAAGCTCTTGATGAAGTCAAAGAAAAATTGGCGGAGATGGAGTTTTAGTATATGCACAGACATGGATACAAAGGCCGCAAGCTTCATCGCAACGCCGCACAGCGCAAAGCGCTCCTGCGTGGACTGTCGATTAGCTTGATCGAGCACGGTTCTATCGAGACGACACTGCCTCGAGCCAAAGAGCTGGTGCCGTTTATTGAGCCGCTCATCACCAAAGCCAAGAGGGCTGACCTGGCATCGCGCCGCTCGGTTCTTTCGGCACTTGACAATCAATCAGCTACTAATACACTTGTTGACCAACTGGCCCCACAAATGGGTGGTCGTAGTAGTGGACACGTTCGTGTTAAACGATCACGACTTCGTGTCGGTGACAACGCGCAGCTCGCGACAATTAGCTTTGTCGATGAACTCAGCCGTGACGGTAAAGTAGCACCAGCTGCGAAGAAAGCTACCCCTGTTAAAAAGTCATCTGAGGCGAAAAAAGCGGCAACACCGAGTATTGCAGCCACGCCAGCTCGTGCACCACGAAAAGTTGCTGCACCTGACAAACATCTCAGCCACAAACCGACCGTGAGCGTGAGAAAGAGTGGAGACCGATAATGA
The DNA here is from genome assembly GCA_964552765.1 of uncultured Candidatus Saccharibacteria bacterium. GTDB lineage: Bacteria > Patescibacteriota > Saccharimonadia > Saccharimonadales > Saccharimonadaceae > JAPUDQ01. Next base: position 7,571 of record CAZKIA010000016.1, on the reverse strand, counting down.
AAACATATTCTAAGAAAGCTTCTGAAGTCGATCACAAATGGATTATTATCGACGCATCAACAGCGCCACTTGGCCGTGTTGCAACAGTGATCGCATCACGCCTCATGGGCAAGCATAAACCAACCTACACGCCACACATGGATGATGGTGACTATGTCGTCGTGATCAATGCCCGTGATGTTGTTGTGACTGGTAATAAAGAGCAGGATAAAACCTATTACAGCTACTCAGGCTTTCCAAGTGGCCTTAAAGAGACGTCGCTTGGCACAATGCGCCAGACAAATCCTCGCGCAATTGTCGAGAAGGCTGTTGCTGGTATGATTCCGCATAACAAACTGCATGCAGTACGTATGAAGCGCCTCCGAGTATTTGAGGGTGCCGATCATACTCATGCGCCACAACAACCAGTAACCGTGGAGGTTAAGTAATGGCAAAATCTGACAAATACTTTTACGGCCTCGGTCGCCGTAAAGCTGCCACGGCTCGCGCTCGCCTGATGGGTGGCAAGGGTGTCGTGACAGTCAACGGTGCAGCGGCCGATGATTATTTCGATGGCAACAAGACGCTCGTCGCTGAACTCACTGATCCGCTTGCCCTCATTGGTAAACAAAAAGACTTTGACGTCTCGATTGTTGTCAGTGGTGGCGGTAAGAGTGGCCAGGTCGATGCCTGTAAACTTGCGATCAGCAAAGCCATCAGCGAGATGGATGACACTCTTCGAGGCACGCTCAAAAAAGCTGGTCTCATGAAGCGTGATCCACGCGAAAAAGAACGCAAGAAATACGGTCTCCGTAGTGCTCGTAAGCGCGAACAGTTCTCGAAGCGTTAAGAGTTTATGTTGCAATCTATAATACCGACACTTGTAGTGTCGGTATTATTTTCACGTAGTTGCTGTCTGACATAGTACTACCTTGTCACGCACTTTCATTTTTGATGATATTTCGTTATGATACCTCTACATGAAGAAGATTGATAGAGTCTATACCTATTCAGGTGTATTAGTTAATGCGTTTATCATGATGTATATACCAGGTATCGTAGTGGTATTTTTAATGATATTTGTCGATGTTGGTGCTACGTCGACTCAAGACTCCCTCGCCCCCGTGTATGATTGGTTGCTACGGATATCTGACTATTTAATCAATACGCTACCATTTATTATGCTCGTTGGGCTATCGATAATTATCTTCATTACGTACCAGAAGCAACGGCTGATTGCATTACGCCCGAGCAAGATTGCCGCGCTCGCAAAACGTCATAAATACACGTATACGGCTGAAGTAAAAAATATGATTCGCTCAAGCAATTTTATGCTACTACAACAGCGCGATGCTAAAGTTAACAACTGTTTATCAACCGACGATTGGATATATGGTGAGCTGTCATATGACATATATAGAAAAATCAAAGACGATGAATATAAGTCAGAAACAGTATATTATTCATTGCTAGAAATACCACTTTCCCGTGCATTGCCGAATATGTTTTTTGATAGTTCGCAGGCGCATGGTAGGCAATTTCGCTGGTTGATTAACCCCAATCAAATCACAAGTCTAGAAGGTAATTTTGATACATACTTTACTACCTATTTTCCCGAACAATATCACATAGACGCACGCAGTATTATATCGCCAGAAGTAATGCAGGCTTTAATTGCTATGCATCCATCAGATGTCGAAATCAGTGGCGATAGCCTATTTATCTATAGTGCATTGCTACCGACTGACGAAATCGTATCGTTTACGAAAAAAGCGATGAAAATTCGTGATGTTATGATGGATCACGCCGTGTATTATGTCGACTCTTTGAATACTAAGAACGATAAGACTGCTATATCGTTCTATGGCACTCAATTAACAAAAAGAAATATATTTCCATGGGCGTCGCTTATAATCCTAATTATTGTAATTTTGCCTATGGCTCATACGTCATTTAGCAGGCAACAACCTGAACAACAGTTTTGGGTAGTATTAGGGATGCTTGTTATTCTGCAACAGATATATCAATGGTTTAGGCATCAGCAACACATCGTGAAGAGACGACAACGACTTTATAAAAAGATCATCAGTCAACGAAAAAAAGCATGACTATAGCCCTCGCAAAGATAGCAATTAATTTTTCTTGATATGATCAAAAAAGTAGACAGCAACTATCATATGCTGATGTGAAATTATTCAATATATCCGTATGATCGGAGTTTTTGGTAGATGACTATACCGATAATCCCACCAATAACCGTACCGATGATGGTGGAGAAATCCATCATTCCCGCACCAAACATGACGGGCACATAACCACCAATACCCATGCTGAGGCTCATAATGATATACATAGGAAGTTTTGACATAACTAAATTGTAGTATAGTTGATATACATGAAAAAATCATTAGCTAAGTGGCATATTCACGCCGTAAGTGCGCTCAGTGTACTGTTTGTGTTGTTTTCGGTAGGTGCAGCAGGGTTTATCAAGATTGCCCGCGAGGTATCCGAGCGAGAGACAAAGGGATTTGATGAGTCTATTTTGAAAGCGCTTCACGCTATCGCTTCACCAGTGCTTGACACCTTAGTGGTGGCGACAACAGACCTTGGCGGCTGGATGGTAATTATATGGGGCGGATTAATTTTTACCTGGTTGGTTATGAAGAAAAAATGGTATAAGGCAATCATTATCGGCGCTGGACTGGGTGGAGCTGAAGTATTAAACCTTATCCTAAAAGCCTTGTTTGCACGACCAAGGCCCGAGCTATGGGAGCGGCTGATTGTAGAGCAAAGTTTTTCGTTTCCTAGCGGTCACGCTATGGCGAGTAGTGCGCTGGCGTTTACGGTTATCCTCATACTGTGGCGAACAAAATGGCGAATACCTGGACTAATAGGCATGCTTTCATCTATGGTCTATATAGGGTTTACGCGGTTATACCTCGGGGTGCATTACCCGACAGACATTGTAGCAGGATGGCTTGTGAGTGGTGCATGGGTGAGCCTTGTTGGGTTTGTCGTCGCCTACTATGCACGTCGCACTAATACAGTGACTCAATCACATTCGCATGACTCTTGATCGTGATAGCACAATCAGCTGGTAGCTGCTCTATCTCACCATCAAGCTGGATCGGCCCAGTTTCTACTGTCGAAAAAGAATAGGTGCTGTAGCTCGGTGGATGATGAATGCCGTTGATGGTAGCCACGACAAGCCGTCGAATCATGGCAAACTTTCCGCGGTGGCGGATAGCGATAACTTCAAATTTGCCATCGTGTACGGTAGTTGTATCATCGAGCTTGACGACCTTTGCCATCTCATTGATATTGGCAAAAATCAGATTGTCATAGTGTTTTGTTACGCCACCACGTGTGATAGCAAATGGCGTGAAGTCTTTAAGGGTCTTGATGGTCAGCCATAGCTCATTCCAGCGGCTTTTGCCATGGCGGTTGAGCTCGTGGCCGACCTCAGGGGTAATGCCAAAGCCAATATATGAGTGGGCATAGCGGGTCAGTGCAAAGTCGCTAGTGGTGGCTGAAATATTGATCAAGTCCATATATTTTGGTTCGCCTCGTTTGATGAGGCGTATCAGTGGAGTCTGACCATGCATGACGCGCTTGTGATCATTGGCATTACCTGCCGCCATAACAGCAACCACTGGTTGAGCTTGTTTTGACTCGTTTTTTGCCATCATCGCTCCATTGACTACTTCGTTATAGCCACCATCACCACTGACCGACACGATAAGAGGTCGCTTGTAGCGTAGTGACACTTCTTTGGCTATCTGCGTGGCATGACCAGCCTCGCGGGTAGGGTAGAGCGTCCCGCGGTGCTGGATCACCTCAAAATGACCATCGATAGAGTCGCGCAAGTCTTTTGCCATCTGTGGGGCATCACCAGTACTTTTCGGATTAAATATAATCGCGATGTGGTCAAATGTTTTCATATCTGTAGTATATAATAGATTATGATGAAAAAGACTATCCTAACAGGCCTCCGCGCCAACAATGATCTGCATATCGGCAATTACTTTGGTGCAATACTGCCGACTATCGATATGGCGAGGACGCATGCCGATAGCTATACGATCAACATGTTTGTACCTGATCTGCATAGCTTTACAACACCGATTGACCACGATAGCCTCTACCAGCAGTCAATCGATACAGCTCGTAAATTCATCGCCGCTGGCCTGCCGCTCGATCATGACAATATACATCTGTATCGGCAGAGTTACATCCCGGCTCATAGTGAACTGACGTGGATACTAGACTGCTTTACGGGCATGGGGCAAATGGCGCGAATGACACAGTACAAAGACAAGTCACAAAAGCTTGGTGATGATAACGTGAATGTTGGGTTATTTAATTACCCAGTACTCATGGCGGCGGATATTTTACTCTACAACGCACAATATGTGCCGGTTGGGGACGACCAGACACAGCATCTTGAGTTTACGCGTGATATTGCTGAGCGGATGAATAGTCGATTTGGCGAGCTCTTTGTCGTGCCCGAGCCGGTCGCAAAGCAACACGAGTTATTTGGTAATGATCAGGGTTTACGGATAATGGATCTACAAAACCCCGGCAAAAAGATGAGTAAAAGTGACGATAGCGGCAAGGGGATCATATTCCTTGGTGACGATCCGGTAGTTGCGGCCAAAAAAATCATGGGCGCCGAGACAGACAGTGTTGGCACGATCAATTTTGACCGAGACGCGCAGCCAGGAATTGCCAATTTGCTACAGATACTGGCATTGGTAACAGGCCGTGATCAGGGTCATATCAATGCCGAATGGGAAGGGCAAACGCGCTACGGCGATCTTAAAAAGACGGTTGCCGATAGCGTCGAAGAGTTTTTGACTGCCTATCAAAAGGTCTATGGACTGATCGATGACAGTGCGGTAATAGATAAGCTAGAAAAATCCGAAGCAGCGATGAACGATGTAGCGGATATGACATTGCTACGCGTCCAGCAAGCTGTCGGTTTGCGACCGAGGGTATAGATGAGACTCGATCAATATATGGCGCAGTATTGGCCAGAATTTTCACGTAGTGTGTGGCAGAAGTACATCGAGGCAGGGCTGGTGATGGTCAATGGTACTGTCGTGACATCTGTTCGTTACCAACTTGATGAGGATGATGAAGTAACACACAATCCGCTACCGAGTGTCGACATGAGCGGTGAGACGCTACCTGTTATTTATGATGACAATCACGTGCTTGTCATCAATAAACCCAGTGGTGTCTTGACGCATGCAAAGGGTGCGATAGCCGAAGAGTTTACCGTAGCGGATTTTGTCCGAGGACACATGACAGAACCAGATGATACAAATCGTCCTGGCATAGTGCACCGACTTGATCGAGAGACGAGCGGAGTGTTGATTGCAGCAAAAGACGCTGAGACAAAGCGGTTGCTACAAAAGCAATTCCAAGACCGCAAAGCGCACAAAACGTACATTGCGCTTGTGACCGGGGAGCCAAAGCACCAAGAAGCCAATATTGACCTGCCTATCGGGCGAAATCCAAAGTTACCAAGTAGTTTTCGGGTTGATCCTAAGGGTAAACCTGCTCAGACACACTATGAAGTACTGGGTACCAAGAATGGCATGAGTGTCGTACGCCTGCGCCCCGTGACAGGGCGCACCCATCAACTTCGTGTTCATATGGCATATCTTGGGACGCCAATTCTCGGTGATGGATTGTATGGTGGCGGTCAGTCACCGATTGATCGACTAGCGCTGCATGCCGAACAGCTTGAGATTACGATTCCCCCGTCGCGACGTGAAACATTTGTGGCGACCCCACCGCGTGATATGCAAGAGGCTATCGATGTCATTTGCTCCTGATCTGACGCTACACGACATGACACGACGTGTGTGTGAAGCATACGTACAGTCTCCGCACACTGGCCTTATTCTCCATGGCAACCTAGGTGTTGGACTGGGCACAATAGCTCAAGCTATTGGTACGGCGCTCAACTCCCATCCAGAGGCAACGGTGATTATTAAGCCTGAAGATGGAAAGAATATTAGTATTGATCAGATCCGTGAGCTTTATCACCAGACACGCACAAAGCGACGACACCACTTGACGATTATTGTTGACGATGCCGATACAATGGGGGTCCCTGCGCAGAATGCATTTTTAAAACTACTAGAAGAACCACCCGAAAATGTTGTCTTTATACTAACTACTCATGCACCAACATTGCTGTTGCCGACGATTCAGTCTCGTGTCGCAATGATTGAAGTGCATCCCGTATCCGAGCAGCAATCTCGAGAAGTTATCTTGGGGCTTGGTGTTGATGATGCGACCAAGACCACACAATTACTGTTTCTTGCTCGAGGCAATGTAGCGCACATTACTCGACTGGTGCGAGATGAGGATGAATTTTTACGTCGTAGTGAGATGATTAAGACGGCCCGACAGGTTATACAGGGTTCTAGTTATCAACGACTAATAACGCTGAAAGAGGCGATGAGTGATCGCGTACAAGCTATTGACCTTATGCGAACGATGGGCGAGATGATTGCTTTTGGTATGCAAAGAAATACTTCAGTCGCTACGGCTCGTCAGCTCCACCTTATTACTATGACGATCGAAAAGCTGGAGACAAATGCAAACGTGAGGCTACAGCTCGTATCCCTAGCATTATCTCTGTAGATCCTGTATAATTTACTCTACTATGTTTGGCCTTGTACTTCTGGTGGGACTTGGTGCATGGGTGCTCTGGTATCAGCGATCGGTTGATGATACGGGTGCAGCCTTTTCTTCGAAGTTCTCTAATCGCATGGACAAATTGTGGGCTGTTGCCCAGGATAGTATCAAAGACCGCAAATATCTGCGGGCTGAGAAAGCGCTCCTGACAATCCTTCGTGTTGATGAACGCAATGCGACGGCATATAATCGCCTCGGGATTTTGTATGCCAAACAACGTGCCTACCAAGACGCTATCGAGTGTTTTGAGATCGCCCAGAGCCTTGAGCCAAGTGCGAGTTCACTTCATAATGTTGGGCTTATCTATTACGAAACAGGCCAGTATGAAAAGGCTGCATTGGCATTTGAGCAGGCAATCGCTATTGAAGGCGAATTAGCCGCGCGTCATATTGCGCTTGCGAAAGTGCAGGAAAAACTTGGCAACACAAAGGCGATGATCGCCGCACTCGAACGAGCCGTTGAACTGGAGCCAAATCCGCAAACACTTAATATTTTGGCTGATGCCTACGAGCGTGACGAGCAAATAGAATTAGCGCAATCTCTTCGCGAGAAGGTCGCGAAAGTCATCCCGGCCAATGTCCCTCAAAAAGTCCAACAACCAAGAAAAATTGTTATGTGACAATTTTTCTACATCGTAGATGATAGACCGAAGATCATAGAATAAGTAGCAAATAACAGTTTTTTTTGGTACAATAGCTTGGTAATTTATGCCGCCTTAGCTCAGCTGGTTAGAGCAGCTGTTTTGTAAACAGCAGGTCCTGGGTTCGAATCCCTGAAGCGGCTCCAAGATGTGTATATGTATATCATGTATACATCTTGGTACGCCGGAGTCGTCTAGTGGCAATGACAGGAGACTGTAAATCTCCCGACGTAAGTCT
>CAZKIA010000015.1:10589-14465 GCA_964552765.1 uncultured Candidatus Saccharibacteria bacterium | reverse complement strand
TAGTAAGCTAAAGCTAGATCATAGCAAACCCTACACCAAAACGCCGCTATGACAGCGGCGTTTTGTGTTAGGTAAAAGGAAACAAATATGCCAGAAGTGCGCTTTGTGCCAGCCATCGGTCGATCAATCGAAACCCAAAAGGCGTATGTTGATCACCTGGCTGAAAAACGGTGTACAGGCGATCATAGTTGTGACCTATGCGGCAGTGTTGAACGGCAGAATCAAACCAACATCTACCCGACCATCAAAAAACTTGGCGATCGAGCCATGATACTGAGTAACGATATCTTTACACTTATCGACAATGATTTTCCATACAATTCGTATGACGGGCAAGAGATTGTAGCGCATCATATGTTGGTACCTCGCCAGCATATTGATTTTAACGCTCTCGTCAGTGACCGCGAACTCCGTCATGCCTTTAGCGATGCCGAGGCCGAGGTACTTGATCTCAGCGATGGCGCCTACGGCACAATCATGGCTCGCACGAGCGACAGCGTCGCCTCATCCATCCGCTCGCATGCGCATAAACACTTCTTTGTTACGGGCGCTCCGATCATTGAACAGACATTTTCTGTCCCTGCACGAGTTAACGATGTGCGATTTAGCTCACACGGCATACCCATATCCTAGGAGGGGGCTCTGATACAATAGAGCTATGAAGCTTAAGCATATCGCAATCCGATATATTCCGTCAGTTGCAAAACGAATTGCTATAAAGCCGACGAACCTGAAGCTACCGACAATCGATCTTGATCACTATCTCGGCCCTGGCCCGAGTGACCGCACCATGGCTACTGAACGCGCCTATCGTAAATATCGCCGCTCCGCGACATTTAAGGGCTGTGTATTTTGTGATCCGGGCGAAATTGCCAATGGTACAACATACAAACACTTCGCGGTTGTGCCAACCAAGTTTAAATACGAAATCTGGGATGATCACTTGGTTGATGAGCACCTACTACTGATACCGCGCCGACATGTGGTGCAGATACATGAATTTAATGAAGCAGAGAAAGCCGAGTACCTAACATTACTCGGACAGTACGAACACGATGGCTATTCGATCTATTCGCGGGCTCCGTCGGACGTGGCGCGATCGGTGACGCATTTTCACACGCATTTTATCAAACTCCACCGCCAAGCTATCCGTAGTATGCTGTATATCAACAAGCCCCATATCATGTTGTATCAGAAACGAAAATGATGTGAAAACTACGGCCGCAACACCCTAAACCATTTGTTACAATAAGTCACAGGAAGCGGAGGTATTATGGGGGTATATAGTAACACTGATATAGAGGCTGCCATCAATGCTGGCCATATTGTCTTTTATCCATACCAACCCAAACATATCAACGGAAGTAGCGTCGATGTCACGCTCGGTGAATGGTATTATCGAACAGATCGTAAAAGCATCAGTGCTATCTACAATCCTTTCGACAAAAATGAAGTAGATCAATATTTTGGTGAACCAAAGAAAGCTATTCGACATGATGAATGGTGTAAAGAAAATAATGCCGAATTATTTAAAAACATTCCTTCTGACCATCCGATAATCGTTATCGAACCAGGTGAGCGAATTTTAGCCCATACTCATGAATTTATCGGTATCAAACCGCCAGGAACGACGAGTATGCAGTCGCGCAGTACATGGGGTCGCAATGGAGTCGCAGTGTGCTTTGATGCGGGCTGGGGCGACCCGGGCTATATCAATCGCTGGACAATGGAGATATACAATCTCAATCAACGACACAGTGTTGTCTTACCTATTGGAGAGCGTATCGCACAGATTGTATTTCAGCAGACCGGTGAAGTTAGCGGCGAATATGCAAACCTCAGTGGCAAATATCAGACCTCAACTGATCTCAAACAACTCGTCAAGGACTGGTCGCCCGAACAAATGCTTCCACGTGCATATAAAGACCCGCGTCAGCAACCTGAGAGGCTCGCATGAGTGAACGCGGTCGTTATATCGTAATCGAGGGCAGTGATGGTACGGGTAAATCAACTCAGGTTGATATACTTCAGAACCGTTTACACGAAGTCGGCATCAACAGCATACAGATACATGAACCTGATGGTTTCGAAGGCAATGAATCACTTGGCATCCCTAGCGTACCAGAAGCGATTGAATTACGTAAACGCGTAAAAGATGCATCATTTGAACGGACACCCTGGCAAAATGTCGAAATGTTTACCCGTGCTCGTGAGCTTAATTGGCAACAAGCGATGAATCCAGCGCTAAAACTGGGTATATGGGTGTTAGCCGCACGAAGTTGGATATCGACCGTTACTTACCAGGGATATGGTCAAGGTGTCGATATCGATAAAATCCGCGCTATCACCACAGAGCGTGTCGGCGATAAATACCTCAAACCCGATCTTACACTCATATTAACGCTTGAAGATGAACAGGCACGATTCAATCGAATAGCGGAGCGGGGAGCGCTAGAAACCCCCGACACCTTTGAGTCATTGCCCGACGAATTTCAGCAAGCCATGCAACAAGGCTATGTTCGTTACGCCCATGATTTTGGTATTCCGACAATCGATGCGAGTACAGACAAATTGAAAGTTAGCGACGAAATATGGCAGTATGTGCACCCATTCATAACAAGACAGGATAGTAAATGAAACAATATCTTGACCTACTACGCGATATCCGCGATAACGGAGAGATCAAAGGCGACCGTACCGGTACAGGCACCAAAAGTGTGTTTGGACGACAAGTTCGCTACAATCTGGATGACGGTTTTCCGGCTATGACCACTAAAAAACTGTATTTCAACTCGGTAGCACATGAGCTTATCTGGTTCTTGAAAGGCAGTGGCAATATCCAGTACCTTGCTCAAAACAACGTTCATATATGGGACGAGTGGCCATATAAAGCCTATCTGCAAAAGAATAGTCTAGAAGTCCCTGAGATTAACGGCCCCGAATGGAGCCAGGGAATGAAAAAATTTATAGGCAAAATTGCTACCGACCAAAGCTTTGCGGATAAATGGGGTAACTTAGGGCCAGTTTACGGTGTCCAGTGGCGGCATTGGCAGACTAGCGACGGCAGAGAAGTTGATCAAATAGCAGATGCTATCGATACGATCAAAAATAATCCCAATTCTAGGCGCAACATAGTGTCGGCTTGGAATCCGGGAGAGATCGATGAGATAGCAAAGGCAGGTGGTTTGCCGCCTTGTCATACGATGTTTCAGTTTAACGTCCGTGGTGAGAACAACGATATTTTGGATTTACATTTATACCAGCGCAGTGCTGATACATTCCTCGGAGTTCCTTTCAATATAGCTTCTTATGCGCTACTTTTATGCATGTCTGCCCAAGTAACTGGCAAAAAACCTGGTGAATTCATTCACACACTTGCAGATACGCATATATATCTCAATCACTTCGATCAGGTTGATGAGCAACTATCCAGAACTCCAGGAAAACTCCCAACGTTAAAACTGAATCCAGATGTCAAAAACATTGATGACTTTACCTTTGACGATATTTCACTACAAGGGTATGATCCTCAACCCCCGATAAAAGCCCCTATTTCTGTCTAAGCCTGTCATACACTACAAAATCATAATCATACGGGTTTTTCACGTCGGATTGATGTTTATCTCTGGAGATTTCGCGCCATTTGTTTGCGTCGATTGCGGGAAAGTACGTATCGCCCGAAATATCGGCGTGGATGTCGGTGATATACAGCCGATCAGCCTGGTCGATCATTTGGCGATATATTTCGGCACCACCAATGATAAATAGTTCGCTAGTTAGCTTAGGGATGTCATCGAGACTATGAATAACCTGCACGCCATCATAGCGAAAGTCACGATCGCGCGTAACAACAATCGAATCACGGTCGGGCAGAGG
>CAZKIA010000015.1:0-10489 GCA_964552765.1 uncultured Candidatus Saccharibacteria bacterium | reverse complement strand
TAATCTTCGACAACTTTTGGCCGTGTGATGTAGAGAGACTCGATGATGTGCACAAATGCCTCTGGCGTGGTTTCTTTGAGGGCGGCTGCGAACACGTTTTCGGCAGTACGGTTATCAATAGTTTTTTGGTTCAGAGCATCAAGTGTGCTTGCAAGTGATGGATCGTCCAGGCCAGATAGCGGTACAGCATATGTCTTGCGGCGTTTTAGCTCCACATCGCGACGTTCGTCGGTAGCGATAAGTTTTTGGACAGACAACACACCGTATACTTCGCCGTCGAGTTCACCAACGTGATCAATCGTGACCGTAGGATCTTCGTTATACACTGGAGCAATCGTAAGAAAATGCGAGTTCATACGCTGAATCATCTGCGTGGCCATATGGCGATTATCGTCGTCACTGGTAAACGCCGCAACATCGAGTGATGGCAACATAGCATGTTCGCGAAAAAAGGCAAAGGCTATATCGGGCGTACAAAACTCGTGCATGCCCCACAGTCGTTGTATATATGGTGAGTTTACTTTGTGTGCATGGAAAGCTGCGATTGATGCACTAGCCTCGGCGGCGCGTTGGTAAAAGTTAGCCTCTACTGCAGTATGAATAACCTCATGGGGAATGCCTGAGCTATCTGCATCGAGTTGTTTCTCGACCTTTTGCATTGCTACGATAAGAGAATTGATATACTCATTGCTTGGTATATTATCATCATCAAATGGCTGAAATGCTAGGGGCGGCAATAATCGAGCTGCAAACTCAGCATCCAGGATATCGTGTTCGTTATATTCTCTTGTCATAATTATTCAAATTAGGGTTGTGTCGTACCCCCTCGTTGATGTTATCGCGGAGGGAGTACGGACACGAAAGGGGACTACCGTCCCGGACGCCGCATACGAGCTCCGAACTCGATCGTCGGATCGACGATGTCCTCGTGCACCTTGTTGCAGGCGTTGCAGCACCGCACGGTACCGCACTTGGAGACGCTGTTGTCGACGAGCTCGGCCGGCGACTGGTAGAAGCTCCTCATACGAGCATCGTGGTTCTGTCGCCAGGCAACCGATGCCTCGGACGGATCGACGCCAAAGTACTTTGCGTAGAGCGGGATGGTCGCCTGGTGGGCGTTCATCAGCCGCTCGAGCTCGACAGGCCCTTGGGCACCGAAGTACGGGAAGTGCTGCGGCACGTAGCCGAGCGCCCACACCATGTCCCGGGAGTACTTGGTCGAGTCGAGGATGTGGGTGTGCCACACCTCGTCGATCATCTGCGTCAAGGTGACGGTCTGTCCGGGCTCCATGAGCCAGAGTTTGAGCGTCATCTTGTAGTGCAGGATGGCGATGTCGGCCTCGTCGTCCGTCATGTCAGACGGACGGCCGTACTTGTCCTGGGTGAGTGCCCAGGCAATCGGCTCGAGGTCGATCTGATCGATGCGCGTCAGTCTCTCTTCGAGAGTGATCTCGCGCAGATCAGGATGCATTGCAAGGGTCATGAGAACCCCTTCCGTGAAATGTGCTCTCTGACGGTCAGAGGCAAACAATATTGTAACATCTTATTGGGTAATATGTCAATCTTTTTAATCATGAAGCCTATGGAGTGATATTTACAAAAACACCCATAGTTGCTATACTATTACCTAGTCGTTACCAGAGACAGTAGCAGCCACGAAATATCACGGCTTAATATGCTACCGAGGCAACCATCCTGCATACTATGCGGATTGTCTGCTGGCCACGCGGCCAGTTTTTTTGTAGCGCATACCTTAATAATTCGGATGTAACGCTCGATCAAACGTTAATTTTAATCAAGAAGGAGCCACAATTTTATGGCAATCTCTCGCGATAAAAAACAAGCGTTGGTAGCAGATTTTAGCTCAGCACTCAAAGACGCCCGTATGACGGTCGCCGCCAAATACGACGGCACAACTGTTGCCGACTTGCAGCAGCTTCGTCGTGAAGCTCGTGAAGCTGGCGTCACAATACGTGTCATCAAAAACCGACTTGTTCGCACCGCTATGGAACAAACAAAGGGTTTTGAAAAGACTGATACGAGTCTTCTCACGGGCCAACTCCTCTATGCCTACAGCACCGAGGACGAGGTTGCACCAGCTCAAGTTTTGGACAAATTTGGCAAATCAGTCCCGACGATCGAACTTGTCGCTGGATTTGACAACGCCGGGGCAGTCCTAAACACTGCTGATGTCAAAGCTCTAGCTGGACTTCCAAGCAAAAATCAACTCGTGGCCGAAGTGGTGGCACAATTGCTCTCACCAGTACACGATGTTACCAATGCATTGTCAGGCAATCTACACAGCTTGCTTGATGGCGTAGCCGACAAGGCTACCGCCTAACACGAATCAAAGTAATATGTATCAGGTTACAGGTAACAAGAAAGTATCAAGTTACAAGTTTTATCGCCGCTGGCGACACAACACTTGTTACTTGGCACTTATTACTTGTACCTTTTACGACTACAAGGAGTAAATCACTATGGCAGATGTAAAGAAACTTGCAGAAGAACTGACTAAACTGACAGTTCTCGAAGTAAACGAACTCAAAAATATCCTTAAAGACGAATACGGCATTGAGCCTGCTGCAGCCGCTGTAGCTGTTGCTGGCCCTGCTGCTGGCGGTGATGCTGGCGCAGCTGCTGCTGATGAGAAAACTGAGTTTACCGTTACGCTCAAAGAAGGTGGCGCTCAGAAAGTTGCTGTTATCAAGGCTGTCAAAGACCTAACTGGTCTTGGCCTCGGTGAAGCAAAGGCACTTGTCGACAACGCACCAAGCCCAATCAAGGAAAAGGTTGGTAAAGACGAAGCTGAAGAAGCTAAAAAGGCCCTCGAAGCTGCTGGCGCTACTGTAGAAGTAGCCTAGTACTACCTGGGTACCCAAAGAGTACGTTACGCCGAATTATTGCCATAGCCGCTGTCTATACAAAGACGGCGGTTTTTGGTTTTTGACGCTTAAAATACCACCCGCCAAGGACAGTATCAAGAACAAAATTAACAACAGTTTCACGCCGTACGAATATAACCCTGTGGATAGTTATGCTATTGACAGACGCCATCTCCAGTGATAGGCTCAAGGTATTATCACCAAATAAAATACACAGACAAAGGATGCGAGCAATGTCTGATCTACCAGAAAAACAAGTTAAGCGATTACGAAGCCTCATAGCCGAGGCAGAAACCAACCTAGCAGCTGCCAAAGAACTCTTGATCAGCATCGCGGGCGACGAAGATATTCCACGAGGTAATATAGAAGATGTCGCCGGCAAAGTGATTGAGGGCGTCTTTGACGGTCAGGGGATGATTGGCCCTGATGGCAAATCATATCCAGTACCAGCCAACTACGCCAGTAAATCAAAACTGATCGAGGGCGATATCCTCAAACTTACTATTGCCGATGATGGCGGATTTATCTACAAGCAAATTGGCCCAGTAGCACGACGACAAGTTATCGGCACCCTGGTGCAGCATGATGGTGGCTACTACGTCGAAGTTGGCGGGCACGAATACCGCGTTCTCCTTGCGAGTGTCACCTACTTTAAAGCCAAAGTCGGTGACCAGGTGAGTATCATCATCCCAGAAGACAACCGCGATGCTGTCTGGGCTGCGGTTGAGGCAGGACTGTAGAAGCTACGAGTAGAAGATAGATTTTAGATTTTAGAAAGAGCCGCAGGTGCGGCTCTTTTGGTATAGTAGAAGAAAAGGAGTGTTATGACATTTGAAGAATATCAGGCCAAAGCACCTGCAACCGCTATTCACCATCCAGATCAACTCATGGATCAAACCATCTGGGTACTCGGCATGGCAGGAGAAACAGGCGAAGTAGTAGAAAAATGGAAAAAAATTGTTGCCTATCGTGACGGCAAAATCACCGACGATGATAAACGCGAATTGACTAAAGAAGTCGGTGATGTGCTCTGGTATATGTCACTATTTGCAGATAGTCTTGGTGTGAAACTTAGTGATATTGCTTCGCAAAACCTTGAGAAACTGGCTGATCGTAAAAAACGTGGCGTTCAAAAAGGTGCAGGCGACAATCGCTAGCTCTATTGTTTGTGCCATATTCTATATTTGACCTTCCCCTATTGATGTCATATCTACGCCACTTTTACGCGCATAACCCGCTATAATAGATACAAACAGGGGGAGTAGGTGAGTCAAGCATTGTATCGTCGGTACCGTTCGCGCGGGTTTGATGAGGTCGTCGGTCAACGACACGTGACCGATCTTTTAGCATCGGCAATCAAGAGCGGCGCTATTTCACATGCCTATCTTTTTACAGGGCCTCGAGGTACCGGCAAGACCAGTGTCGCCCGTATCGTCGCCCATGAGATCAATGAACTACCATACACTGAGGATTCAACACATCTCGATATTATCGAAATCGATGCCGCGAGCAATCGCCGTATCGACGACATTCGCGACCTACGTGAGAAGGTGTATATTGCGCCTACGAGCGCCAAGTACAAGGTCTATATCATCGATGAAGTCCATATGCTGACGGGCGAAAGCTTTAATGCGCTCCTTAAGACACTCGAAGAACCCCCAGCACACACCGTGTTTATCCTTGCGACGACCGAACTTCACAAAGTACCAGCGACCATCATTAGCCGCACACAGCGTTTTCATTTTCGACCAGGGACAGTAGCCGACGTTGCTGGACACCTGCGTATGATCGCCAGTAAAGAAAAGATTGCAATCGAAGATGATGCACTCACACTTATCGCCGAACATAGCGAAGGAGGGTTTCGCGATAGTGTTAGTCTGCTCGATCAAGTTGCAAGTATTGGTAAAGGCACGATAACCGCCGATACCGTCGAGTCACTTCTTGGTCTCGCACCAAAAGGACAAATCGATACAATCGTCGAAACACTCATCAACAACAATGCTCGCGAGGCAGTACAACTGATCCAGTCGCTCATGACTGACGGCATGAGTCCAACAACAATCATCACTCAACTTACCACATCATTATCTCGCTACGCGCCCAATCATCCCGAGCTTTATTCGCTGCTGTTTGAGATCATCGAGCTACCAAAAAGCTTTGCACCACATCTTAAGCTCCTTGCGCTTATTGGTTCACGGGTCACGAGTGAGACAGAAAAATCTTTGACATCCCAGGCGGACAATGAGATATCACGCGCACCAGCCCCAAAAGAGACGAAACTAGCATCACCTCTGAAACAATCATCACCCCAAGCGAAATCAACAGCCAACATCAAGCCCGAACCGACCATAGCTACCACACCCATTGATACTGCTTCACCGGTAGTTGAAGCGGTATCAACACAGGATATCTCTTGGAATGCGGTGCTAGCTGAAGCCCAAAAACGAGCACCTGCCTTATACAGTATTCTTAAGCGAGCAGTAGTCGATGTCACCCCAGAGCGAATTACTCTGAATTTTAGCTTTTCACTTCATCGCAAAAAAATGAACGATGACAAACAGCGCCGCGAACTTATATCTATAATCACAAATCTCTACGGATCGTGCCCTCATATCGACGTGACTGATGGTAAACCAAAACTCGACGAGACAGCAGCGACGGTAGCAGATATAATGGGCGGAGGAGAATCGGTAGCACTATGAAGGTAGCAGGTAGCAGGGAACAAGGAACAGGAATGTATCAGGGAGCAGGTAACAGGTATGGTAGTACTGTCTGTTTTCTATTACCTGATAAATTTCTGCCACCTGTAAACGGTAAAAGGATAAATGATGTGGCGGTAAGCCATGGCTAAACGACCACAACCGACAATTGAGGGCAAGATTCCACCGCATAATCTTGATGCTGAGATGAGTTTGCTGGGCGCAATTTTGATTGACGAAGAAGTGCTGGCTGATGTCACGGATAAAGTACGCCCCGATGATTTTTACGAGAAGCGTCATCAGCGTATATTTGCTGCTATCTTGCGCCTCTACGAACAGCATCGCCCAGTTGATCTTTTGACGCTCAGTGATGAACTCGAGAAAAAGGATGACCTTGAAGTTGTTGGTGGTAGTAGCTACCTCAACGAGCTTACCAACTATGTGCCAACTGCCGCCAATGCCGGTACGTATGCAGAACTCGTAGCACAACGTGCTGTTCGCCGCCGCCTTATTAAAGCCAGTAGTGATATTGCCGAGATGGCCTACAAGGAAGATACAAATACTCAGGACATCCTGGAACGGGCTGAAGCCGAGTTGTTTTCAGTCAGCGATACCAGCCTCAAGCAAGATCTTGTCAGTCTTGAGCAAATCCTGACAGAGAGTTTTGACCGCATGGAAGAGCTGCATCGTGATCGCGGCAAACTACGCGGTATTCGCACTGGCTGGCGTGACCTCGATAACCTGACGGCAGGTCTGCAGCGGAGTGATTTGTTGATCGTTGCTGCCCGTCCTGCTATGGGTAAGACCACACTTGTGACCAATCTGGCATACAATGTTGCCGCCAAGGAGAAACAATCTGTCCTGTTCTTTAGCCTTGAGATGAGCAAAGAGCAGCTGGTTGACCGTATGCTCGCTGATGCTAGTGGAGTGGATGCGTGGAATATTCGGACAGGTAACTTAAGTGATGATGATTTTGAGAAGCTATCGACGGCAATGGGTGAAATGGCCGAAGCGCCGATATTTATCGACGATACACCCGGCGTAACAGTGCTTGAAATGCGCACCAAAGCCCGTCGGCAAGCACATTCACAACCGCTTGGGCTTATTATTGTCGACTATCTGCAGCTTATGCAGGGAAGTGGGCGCGGCGGTGACTTTAATCGTGTCCAAGAAGTCAGTGAGATTAGTCGTGGACTCAAGCTGATTGCCCGTGAGCTCAATGTGCCCGTAATTGCCCTGAGCCAGCTGAGTCGATCTGTTGAGAACCGCAGTCCGCAAATACCTCAACTAGCCGACCTACGTGAATCAGGCTCGATCGAGCAAGATGCTGACCTCGTGGCGTTTATCTATCGTGAGGCGTATTACAACCCTGATACCGACCGTCAAAATATCACCGATCTCATCATCGCAAAGCATCGTAATGGCCCAACTGGCCGCGTAGAGCTCTACTTCCACCCAGAGCGACTACGCTTTATGTCTCTCGACAAACAGCGCGACGATTAATTTACCGTCACATGCCATACAACAGTTTATTCTTATGCTGTATACTATATGACAACAATGCGAACATCACTCATTCGAGAATTACTGCTCTATCGCTACCGCTATGTAGCGGGAATGGCACTATTTATTATTGTTACCATCTCGCTGGTTTGTGTGCGGCTCGACCTAGCTCCGACTGGACTATCACAGACTGACATGAACTCAGCCGTGAGTAGTGGGACATTTGATCTCTTACACCCCTTGGAGGGCTCGATTATTGATGTGCCCTATCGAATGCTCCAAAAGATTAGTATGTCAGTCTTTGGGATTACAGAATGGGCAATTGTCTTGCCGTCGATCATTATAGGTATCGCCTCGGCAATGGCTTTTATCGCCATGGTGAATCGCTGGTTCCGATTGAATGTTGCTCTCATTACGGGGCTTATTTTCGTTACATCAGCAGGCTTTCTTACGATGGCACGGACTGGGCACGCAAGTATCATGACAACATTTTGGCTATCGTTGTTACTGCTGGCGGCAACAAATATCGTGCACCCTAAAGGCAAGACGAAACTCTGGTTTGTTATTGCGGCTGTCGTGGTACCGCTCAGCCTCTACACGCCGCTCATGATTTATCCATTTATCGCGATATTTATCGCTGGTTTTTTTCACCCACATGTTCGCTTTACATTTACCCGCACAAACAAGCATCAGCTCATCATTGGCCTGGCGGCTATTCTTATTTTATTGACACCGCTCATTGCTTCTGTTGCGACACATCCACCTCGGGCGCTTGAGCTGCTTGGTATTCCTGATCACGCCCTTAATTCGTCACAACTCATAACTAATGCGAAATTTGTAGCTAAGTCGTTCTTTAACCTCGGCAGTACTGTTGTTGGCGAAATACCACAACCAATCTTTGGCGCGGCATCATTCATTATTATTATTCTTGGTTTCCTTAAAACAGTACAAGACTGGTTTTCAGCCAGGTCATATATGCTACTCATTTGGTCGGCATTTTTTGTTCCAATCGCACTTCTCAATCCTCAGCACCTGCTTATCGCTCTTGTACCTGGGTATCTCTTTATGGCGATTGGTATCGAGACGCTTATCCGTGAATGGTACAAGCTTTTTCCGACTAACCCCTATGCACGCTTGGCGGGACTCATGCCACTTACGATTCTTCTTGGAGGCATGATGCTCTCAAATATCGCACAATACTTTTACGGGTATCTTTACGGCACGCCAACAACGCATTACTCTCTGCAGCTGAGTGCTACGCGCGAAGTGCTAGATCGTCAGGCAAACAACAATGCTGTCATTACGACTGTGGTCAAACCAAGCGAAGTTGCCTTTTATGATCTCTTGCGCCGTGACTATCCACGAATGAATGTGAGTGATGCCCATAGCGGCCCGATAGTCCGGCCAACCATTATTCATGATGGCGTGGTGGCCGACTATGGTGCAATTGGTACACCAAAGCAGATTATTACATCATACAAATCCAAAACAGATCAAGTCATCGTACGCTATTATGAACCTGTAAAGCCACAGCAATAACTGATATAATACTATCTAATAACCTGGAGGAACGTACATGCTTGATCAAGCAAAGATGATTATGCAGCTCAAAAAAGCGCAAAAAGAACTTACTAAACTTATCGTTGAAGGTGAAGCGGGCGATGGCGCTGTTGTCGTATCAGTTACCGGTGAGATGAAAATCAAAAAAGTCACCATCGACCCAGAATATGTTGACCTCGACGACATCCAAGTCCTCGAGCGCTGGATCGAGCAAGCCACCCGTGAGGCAATGACAAAAGCTCAAGAACTCGCTGCTGAGAAGATGAAGCCGTTGATGGGCGGCTTGGGGAATCTTGGACTCTAAAATCCAAGATAGTTTACAGTTTACAATTCACAATTTTCAATAAATTATCAATTCACAGTTATCAAACATGATAGAACAATACCCGCTTGAAGAACGTACCCTAAAGTTCAGTGCTGGTATTGTCAGACACTGTGCGCGATTAAAACAACCTACGTTGCACTCTATAGTTAATCAGGTGATTAGATCAGCAACAAGTATTGGCGCAAATTATGCCGAAGCAAACAATGCGTCATCAAAATCCGACTTTAAGGCAAAGATATTTATTGCCAAAAAAGAAGCAGCAGAAACTAAATATTGGTTAGCACTATTAGCAGAGCTAGGAGACTCATCCGAAGAGCTCTCAAGTTTACGAAAAGAAGCGCAAGAAATATTAATGATTTTGCAAAAAATAATCACTACGCTGAGAGTAGGTAAAGATGAGAACTGAAAACTGTAAACTTACTGTAAATTGTAAACTGAGAATTGTGAACTGATAAAATGCTTCCTAAAGCTCTCCTCGATCTTATCTCCGCTCTCGGCACCCTCCCCGGCGTGGGCCCGCGGACTGCCGAGCGCTATGCATATTATTTGCTTAAAACAAGTAGTCATAACCGAATGAAGTTAAGTGAATCAGTGGCAGAAATTACCAATGGAGTGAAATTGTGTCCTGTCACCTATGCGCTGATTGATGCTAGTGAAGACGTATCACCACTCTATAGCGACTCCGAGCGCAATCGCAAGCTTGTTGCGGTCGTAGAGGAGCCGCTCGATGTCATTGCGCTAGAAAAAACTGGCTTGTTCAAGGGCACGTATCATGTCCTCGGTGGTGCAATCAGCCCGATAGATGGTGTAGGGCCTGATCAGCTGCATATTCCAGAGCTCATTGAGCGACTGAAGCGTGATAAGGTGGAGGAGATCATCCTCGCCACCAATGCTTCGGTAGAAGGCGAATCAACCGCACTTTACCTGCAAAAATTTATTGATGAAGCCGATGTATCGGTCAAGATCACACGCCTCGCCCGTGGCATCCCTGTGGGCGTCGACCTAGAATACGCCGATCAAATCACCCTCAGTCACGCCCTGGAAGGGCGACAGACGCTATAATCTATCATCTACTGGTATACTACTTATAGATGTACGACAATGTAAAAGAACACATCGCTGATGCCGCGCGTATCGTGGTGATACAGCCAGAGAATCCCGATGCCGATAGCTTGGGGTCGTCAATTGCGCTCGAGGAAATGCTGGGTGAACTCGGCAAATCTGTTAGTTTGTTTTGTGCGATTGATATGCCGAAGTACCTGCACTATATCGATGGCTGGTCACGAGTAAACAAAGATTGGACAGGGCAGTACGACCTAGCAATCATCGTTGATACCAGTGCCGAGGCATTGCTTATAAAGGCCCTCGAGACACCAGGCGTACGACACTTTCTAGAAACATACCCGGTGCTTGTCATCGATCATCATATTGAAGGCGATGAAGGCGGCAATGACTTACCATTCCCACACGAGCTCGTGCTTGATGATGCAGCCGCGGCAACCAGTCAGCTACTCTAT
>CAZKIA010000014.1:0-14528 GCA_964552765.1 uncultured Candidatus Saccharibacteria bacterium | reverse complement strand
TGAGAGTTGGTGTCTGGTTGTTGGTGATGGTCGTGGTATAGGTAATCTTTGGGAGGGCTACTTTCACAGCATCTTTGTACGTTTTCGTCATACTGAGGCTACTACTTGGGTCGGTGACGGTGAGGACGACGTCGTAGGTGCCTTCGGGCAGGGGGGTGGCGGTGTGACCGGTCGCTTGCCAACCATTGTTGTCGAGATAGTAGGCATTGTTCCATATTTGAGGGGTGTCGTAGATCAAGGGCTGGCCACCGACCGTGACGCTAAACGTAAGGCCACCTGTTTCGACATGATCAGTCCACTGGCCGGTAGTTTGGTTGTAGTCCGCTGGCCATTGGGGCTGGTTGCGGTAGTAGGTAGCCGGGATGTTGCTACCCGTCCACGATGCGTAGAGCTGGAGATTCTTACTGCTATCTGCGATAGTCCGCTGGTTCATATCTTGGCAGTCACTGAACTGCATGTTGTTAATGCTGCCAAATTCCGAGGTGGAGCCATCAGGCGCGGTGGCGGTGACACTTGGGTAGGTAATATTCGGGATGGTGAGAGTAGCATCGCCGTTAGCATCGGTTGTCACGGTTTCGCTACTCACCCATTGCTCACCTTGGCGAGGGGTGTTGCTGGCAGGATCCCACGATGGGTTGGCATAGTAGTCGATAGTAAAGGTGGTGTTAGGGGTAGAGTTAAAGCCACCCGGCTTGACAGCCGTAGAGCTATCGCATCTAGTAATCGAATTCTCGATAATAGGATAGTTCTGGTAATGATTCGCACCAGTTGTCGATTGTGGCTGGCTATTTTGCGTAGGGCCATTACCACCAAGATCGATGCCGAGATTGTAGCTACCTTTATTATTGTAAATGGTATTCTGGCGAATTGTGTTGCTGGTGCTGTTGTCGCTAATCATGACACCGCCGCCGGAGCCACCCGTATTAGGACCAGAGCCATTTTGGTAGATCGTATTGTGCTTGATTATGCCATTCGTCACGGTGCCAGCAAATTCGATGCCGTAGTGACTACTATAGGCAATCGTATTGCCATCGGCTGGTGAGTCTCCGCCGATCACAACATTACTGAGAGTGCCCCAGCAGCCAATTCCTGTCCAAGTTGTAGGGGCTGGCTTGCCACTTTTTGTGAGACCAATGGTGTTGCCGCGAATCGTGATGGGCCCCGTATTGTAAGGGTTGACCGCTGTGCCGTTTGCAAAAGCCACGGCATTGCCTTCGCCTGGATTTGAGCCACCAAATATTACAGGTGATTGAGTGTCAAACACAACAGAGTCAATACTTGTATTAGCGGCTTTCGTTTCGCCATCGGCCTCTAGGCCAAATGTATTCCCTTGGATAGTGCTAAGTGGCTGGCCTGCTGGTAGCCGTAGATCGATATTTTGGCTATTAATACCAAATAGATTGCCTTCACCCGGAGCAGCTCCACCAATCACTACGTTTCCACTGCGTACTGTAAGGCCAATCCCGCTATTTGCCGCACCTTAGCCATTAGTATCGAGACCTATTTTGTTTCCTTTCACGATAGTTGGGAGACTCGGGTCAGCATCAACAATAATAGAGTAGGTGTTTGTAGTAAGCGTATTGCCAAGAATCGCATTGCCCTTACCCTGAGTCAGACTGATACCTGTTCGACTATTGCGCACAATATTTCCCTCATTCGCCCCAAGCCCGCCAATCTGAGAGTTGTCAGTTTGAATCAGACCAATTCCCGTACCCCAAGTGCCATTATTTGGAATCGGCTGCCCGTCAGGGGTCACACCTACATAGTTACCTTGCATCTTGATTTGGCTTGAGCTTATTATCGATACGGCTGTTCCACTTGCGATACCCCCCATTACATTTGCTTTATCGGGAGTACCGCCGATTGTCGTATCTAACATATAGGTAAGCCAAAGACTTATCATGGCATTTGTATCATACACCTGGCCAGCTAGTGTTGCTCCCATGAGGTTGTTCTCGATTTTTACCCCCGTGATAGGGTTTACAGCCGAACCTGACCCATTGATTGCTGCGCGACCAGACCCATTTGCGATCAGGTTATTCCTCACGATCGTATTGTTGGCGCCTGAGTTAAGCCAAATGCCGTATATATCTGGGTCAGAGATGCCAGGGTTGGCACCTGTAGGTAGCGCGCCGATGTAGTTGCACTCGATTATGGAGTCGGCGGCGAGGATACGGATATCATATGAGTCGCTAGGGTGTCGCTGCCCATGTACTACTAGGCCTTTGATAGTCGAGCCTTGCGCGCCTGCACTCAATGCCAGTATGGCATTTCTATCTAGGCCGGTGGCGGCAGTCGTGGCGATTTCTACGTTGAGCACATGTGGTGTCGGAGTGCCGCCCATCGAATTTGCCACCACATCCCCACAACTACTCCCCGCCTGCGTCGTCCCATCAATAATCACCGGTTGAGTGATCTGTGGTAATGCAGTTTGCAGGGCGATGGTCTGTACACCAGTGCCTGGGATGTTGAAATGAATGGCATTGGGGTTAGCGGGAGTTGTGGTAGCGGCATTGGCATCAGTAATCGCTTGACGGAGTGAGCCAGGGCCGGCATCGGCTGTGGTGGTCACGGTAAAGGTCAGATTGATAGCGGCTGCTTTGAGAGTAGATTGATACCAGTTATAAGCAAGAGATCCCACGAACAATACGGTGAGTAGTATCCCGTAGCTAAGTGTGGTGGCGATAGCAGTAGTAAGACGGCGACGTAAAACGCCGCGTCGATAGCTGTAACGCATAGATTTTAAGTTGTTCCTCTGTTTGTGTTCTCACTTTATGAACATACTTATGGTAGCACAGTGCTCTATATCAATGCAACAGTCTTTATCCCGTAGTTGCTTATATTTACATAATGGTACATTTTGTGATATAATATACATAATTACGTTATGAATCCGCCGATCGCCACCACTCTTGCATTGATAGAAGCTTCCCTGTTGCCACTTGGTAGTGCCCTCAAACCTATCAAATCATACAACGGCCATGCTGTATTCATGCGCGACAAGCATTACCGCACCCAGGCTGCAACAATTGCCATGCATTACCCGAGGGTCAATGCAAAGCGACACGAGTTCGCCCGTACCAACATACAGCACCGCAGCATTGACCTCCTCTCGACAACTGTCGGAGAGACGTTTGAGACAAAGCGATCAAGCCTTACCAAAAGCAAGATGAACCGGTCTCACCTAGTATGGGGGGTATATATACCACTTCCAGCAGATCACGAGGCCGTGCTACAAATTGCCTTTGACAAGACGGTCGGCTCTCCCCCATCTCCCGCTGTAATCGAAAAAGCTTGGGGGTCGTGCCAAGACGAGATCATCACGAGCCTCCACAATATTGCCGTGCTCAACCTACCATCTATCGCCGAAGCTTGTAAACTCAGTGCACCGACCACTCCCAATGCATTTGTGCTGAAATGGGACATCATGGATTCTAGCCACGTCGCCCGCCATGACTATGGCGAACTACGGCATTTTATTTCGACATTTGAACATACTATCGAGCCACTTATTAACTACTACGGTGGTCATGTGTCTGGATACGACGGAGATTCCCAGGATATTATCGTTCCTCTGCCACCCGAGCTCGACCGCAATGATACAAAAGCTATTAAGGCTTTTGCCGCGCAAACAGTGCAGCCGCTGATCGATAAAATCCGTATCGCTCACGAAACAATTTCTGCGCCGTACATCCCTGTTATGCGGATTCGACTCGGCGTCGGACTTGGCGCTGTCGCGACAACCCTGCTTGGTGAAGAAACCGGCCCAGTATTTTGGAGCATCAGTGACAAAATGAAAATGCGCGCTGGTAGTAGTGACATCTTTACGCTCTGCCTCGACAGTAGCGTCAAAACGATCCTATAAAAAATCGCCCTCATTCTAGTGGGCGATTTTATTTTCGGTCTTTGCGACTATGCGCTCATCTAACGTCTTATGTCTACTCAGAAACTCCAAGCTCAATCCGACGAATCTGGCGGACAACGATGTTTTCACCGAGTTTGCTAATGTGTTCTTTGACAAGCTCGCCAACCGTAATATCAGGGTTCTTGATAAATGGCTGCTCCATGAGCGTCTTTTCGGCAAAGTATTTCTTCAGCTGACCTTCGACAATTTTGCCGCTGATCTCTGGTGATTTTCCCTCACTAGCAGCCTTGTCGGTAAACTCAGCTCGCTTGGCACCTTCGACTTCACTATCGACATCCTCAATCGAGATATACTCTGGCGCCGTGGCCGAAACATGTAAAGCAATATCGTGAACGAGTGCCTTAAATTCATCAGTCTTTGCCACAAAATCAGTCTCACAGTTGACTTCGACGAGTACGCCGATGCGTCCTGAGTGCACATACGAATCCACCAGGCCTTCGCGGGCTTCGCGTTCACCGCGTTTTTCGGCTTTAGTGAGGCCTTTTTTGCGCATCGCTTCGAGCGCCTTATCAAAGTCTCCGCCCGCTTCAGTCAGCGCTGCCTTAGCGTCGGTCAAACCAACACCAGTGAGTTCTTTGAGTTTTTTGATATCATCGATAGTGATTGCCATAATGCTTCTCCTTTGGAGTAGGAGTAGATTTTGGATTATAGATTATAGATTTTAGGAGAATACCATTGTGATTACTTCCAAAATCCAAAATCCAAAATCTATCTTCTACTTATTAAATTACTGCTCTATTTTTCTGCTTTCACCTGCTGCGCCTTACCTTCTTCGATCGCCGCAGCGACATAGTCGAGGATAAGTTGCAAGCCTTTGATTGCGTCGTCGTTACCAGGGATGATGTAGTCGATACCAGTTGGATTGACATTACTATCGGCAATTGCTATCACGGGGATATCAAGCTTTTGGGCTTCACGCACCGCGTTGACGTCCTCAAGCATATCCGTCACAAACACAACACCAGGGCGGCCGTTCATGTTCTTGATGCCAGAATATTTTTTGTTCAGATCATCAATCTCTTCTTGGAATCGCTGGACTTCAAGCTTGCTATAGCGATTCGCGAGCTCGCCGCTGTCCATCTTTTTCTCGAGAGTTTTGAGGTGTTTCAGACGCGCGTTGACGGTTGCGACGTTGGTCAACATGCCGCCCATCCAGCGCTCGGTAACGTACAGCTGGCCAGTCTTCTCAGCTGTGTCGCGCACAATATCACGCGCTTGCTTCTTCGTACCGACAATCAGAACTGATTTGCCTTTGGCAACGACACTCGTAATAAACGGCAGTGCCGCCTCGAGGCCTTCAACAGTTTTTGTCAGATCAATGATGTGACTATCCTGTCGTTTACTGTGAATATATGGCGCCATTTTAGGGTGCCAGCGGCTCGTTTTGTGTCCAAAATGAACACCGGCTTCGAGCAATGCCTTGATATCGACTTTTACAGCCATATCTATTATTTCCTTTCCGGGTCAGGCGAATTCCCGCTTTTAGTGCCTTGTCCCTTCGTCCGCCAGCTGGCGGATTGCTTCGTTAAAAAATATTACTGTGCAATTATATCATTAATCACTACTCTGTACCAGACCTTGCTAGTTTTCAGTCGCTTCCGATACTACGCTCAAGTTACTAGCGACAACTTCACGTAAGAACCAGCCTAAAAGTTGCTCATCATCCACAGGATTATTATCAGCATCAGTAATCACTCCATCTCTATAATCAAATTTAGTTGCCTCTTGTGTACCCTGCCAGGTGATTGCGATATGCCCCTGACTCTCAGATGTGAGAGCGAGGTCTCCGCGTGTTCTCTCGATCCGAGACTCATCATCAACCTCACCGGAAGCACTGCGAAAGTTCATGATTTCAAGCGTCAACGACTCAGTAACCCGCTGGCGTTCTTTCACGGGATCATACTTCGTATGCTCATAAAACACTATATCGTGTACTGGGTTTTCTTGTTTGTGCTGCATCATGCTCCTTGTCTTGCTGATTGTTTTTTAAATGGTATCCTCATGACCGGCTCTCTTTTCAACTTTTTACCAATCCCCAATAGGCCTCTTTCGATTGTGAGTTTTTTCGTTACGCTTATTGTCCTCTCGCCGTTCTCGGGTTTGCTCGAAAAGTAATCATTGAATGTTACATCGCCATCTTGCCTATGGTGCTCATACATTACTTCATCTGCAGCGTATACATCAACACCCTTGCCAGAAGCAATCGCTATTTCCTGAGCGACAGATGTCATTACGCCCCGTTCTGGGGCGACTTTATCACCACTGCAGGTTGAAAATATCACGACTCGCTTGCCCACTGCCTCATCACTACTATCAATACCTCGATTTGGCTGCATATACTCTTGAACGAGCCTACCAATTTGCGTTTGATCAACACGAATTACATCTGCGTGGCGAGCATCCATATTCTTCTCGACCTCAGCCGATAACTTAGACACAAATACTGACCGATCAGGCCCAGAGCCTATACCTGCCGCACCCGGATCACCATGTGCAGAATACACAAGCGTCGATGGTGCAATGCCACGTGATTTCAAAAATGCCATATGACGATAAATCGAAGCAGGTGATGTCATCTCAAAACGCAAGGTTCTTCCTGATGCTGTCTGATAAGTTTCTCTCAATACCGACCCAACCATCGCTCCATTATGATCACCACGAAAATCACTAAACTCGCAGGTAACGTCCCCGGCTTGCAAATGAGCAATCACATCAGGATCCCTATCCATAACCCCTACCAGTGTTTTTAACTCGCTGATCGAATAATACGGCAAGCACTCGAGGCCGATCTGTTCGTAGAGCTGCTTGGCCTTATCTATTCCTATTGCCTCAACTGCTTTTATGGCTGCTTCTAGTTCAAGCTGTACAGCTCTTACATCATATCCGTTCTCGCCACTTCGTCTTGTTAGCGCAGAAGCAAGATACTCTGCATTCATGGTTTGCGGCAAACCGAGGTGCTCGAGCGCAAGCATACTATGCAGGGCGATTTCTTGATTATTTTCACTGATGATTGAGGGATCTTTCTCTCCGATAGGGAATGGCATTAACTCCACTTCAAGCTTTGCTCGTGACGAAACATTTGAGATAAGCTTTTCGACAATTGGGTCTTGCATCGCCTGCTCTGAAAGTATCCCACCACTTTCTTTATAAATTTTATTAACGAGACGAAGTGTAGCTTTTCGCTTGTAGGGGTCGGTCGAATCAATCGCCAATGTCTCAATATATTCCTTGATGGATTGACCTCCACCACTTTCACCAGGATTCTGCGCATATAGTTTGGCTAGCATATCAGCAGGTATCTCATTGCAATATGATACACCTATAAATGTATCTGGATGTGTTGTTTTGAATGCACTATCCATCCTGATGAATGCGTCGGCTAACTGGCTTGCTGTCTCGAGAGAGTATCCGCCATGGCGTATTCCTGCTCTCGCTTCATAAATCTTTTTGGCACTCTCATCGATAGCTTCACCTGCTATGTGTTGATCAATGATCCTATCAACCTCCATAATCACCCCGCGTACATGCTGTTCTGCAGCCTCCTTTTCAAACTCAGGGCCGTCTTTTTCTTGGTCATACACCTCATCTTGGTGGCTCACATTGCGAGATTCTGGCGCTACCGACTCAGAGTGATGCGCTTCAAGCTTGCTCACGATATCCTCCACAACGGCAGGCCCAGCAAATAGCTCAAGTGTATGCAGCGGTCGATCCAGGAGTTCGATTGGCGCCTGATTTACTGCATCAACTGTCTGGGATGGCCCAACTGCTGCCTGATCTACTTGTAGCAGCCCGACCAACATAGGATTTTCAGTCTCTTCAAGCGGTAAAGTCTTTTCGTTGTACTGGTGGCGAACATCATCAACCAACTCACCAACAACACGATTAGCATCATCGAGGCTAAGCCCTTCGGTAATAGTATCCAGTGCAGCCGATGCACTTTCGACAGCCTGAGATGCCAACACCTCTGGCGACGCAGGGAGCGTTTCACTGCTCGCAAGCGGCGCCAATGGTTCGTGCTCAAAG
The DNA here is from genome assembly GCA_964552765.1 of uncultured Candidatus Saccharibacteria bacterium. Classification (GTDB taxonomy): domain Bacteria; phylum Patescibacteriota; class Saccharimonadia; order Saccharimonadales; family Saccharimonadaceae; genus JAPUDQ01. The sequence goes on along the minus strand of CAZKIA010000014.1, from coordinate 6,580 downwards.
TTGTTAGCTGATGGGTTTGTCATATGTTTGTTTATTTGCTTTACATTTAAAGTTTATACTATTACCCCTTTAAACTGCAATGATTAAAGGATGCTCCCCGCAGTGTACTATTCTCTTTACAGCTCCTTTGACTTTTACGACCGAAACAGATATAATCTCCCCTTGACTATGAAAAAAGATTTACACCCTACTGACTACCGTCCTGTTGTGTTTCAGGATGATGCGGCTGGTTTTGCTTTTTTGACGCAATCTACCGCCAAAACAAACGACACGATCAAATGGGAAGACGGCAACGAGTATCCGCTTATCAAAGTGCATATCTCGTCTGCTTCACACCCCTTCTTTACTGGTGAAGAAAAGATTATCGACACCGAAGGTCGCGTCGACCGCTTCAAAGCTCGCTTTGCCGCCGCCGAAGAGCGCAAACAAGCCCTGGCAAACAAAGCCAAGAAATCTGCCACGCGCAAAACCGCCAAGGCCGAAAAATCTGAAGCCAGCAAAGACAAATAAAACAAATCGCCCGCCCGGGCGATTTTTGTTATATAATCACGCTATTATTAAACAGGAAATGTCATGCAGCCGACACAAACATCAGAACAACCGTCACGGTCGGTAGACACACCTACCGTCACTACACCATCAGTAGAAAACAAATCCAAAAATTCGGTTCTGAAAGATTTTCTCAATGCGACCATTATAACAATTGGCATATTGATCAGTGGTATAGGAGTATTCACTATTGCATTTAACGATGTTGGGTCATCAGAGATAGAAACATTGGGTATAGCACTGATCGTGATCGGAATTATAACCGTAGCAGGCTATCTATTCTTAATGGCACGCAAAAAGTAGCATCCGTAGTCTATACTATGTCTATGACTACCGACTCTCCCAAAAACAATCGTACGCTCTATATCATACTAGGTGTTCTTAGTGCCATTTGTATACTATTACCTGTATTTGTCTATACTGTACTTACTAACGGCGTCAGCCCTATGTACATTCCTCTCGCCGCAATTATGCCTGGGTATTTATTCTATAAAGCTTTCTCTCAAACAGCATCCAGAACATCATCGGATACAAATCCTATGCCTCCTTCGCTCACTCAAAAACTCCTCGTACTGTCAGGAATGTTACTGATTGGATGCTCATTCTTTATTAACATAAACCCAATAAGAGGCGTTGTTTTTGCGGCAGGAATAATTATATTACTCACTTGGCTATATATAACCTATCGCAAATAGACATAAACTACCCCTTGTATATCTGTTATAATTAACTCAATGAGCCTTATTTCCCTCAACATCGACGAGCTGCAAGCTGAAAAGTCCAACCTAACGGACTTTTTATCGCGTCCCGATGCCTTTTCTGACCCCGACTACGCCACAAAAAACCGCCGCTTGCTCGAGCTTGACGATTTGATATCGGCCGGTGAGCGCCAAGCGGCGCTAAAACAGCAGATCCAAGAAGCCCGTGAACTTTCAGGTGCTGGCGATGAGCTAGCCGAGCTCGCCAAAGAAGAACTGCCCGAGCTCGAGCGCGAACTCGCCGAACTCGACGACAAGCTTTTCATTATGCTCACTCCCAAAGACCCCAACGATGAAAAAAACGTCATTATCGAGATCCGCGCTGGCGCCGGTGGCGACGAATCAAGTCTATTTGCCGCCGAAATGCTCCGCACCTACCTGCGCTGGTGTGAGACGCATGGCTTCAAGACAGAGATGCTGAGCGAATCAGCCAGCGACTCTGGTGGCTACAAAGAAGTTGTTTTTGGCGTCCGCGGCGACATGCCGTATGCACATTTGAAGTTCGAATCCGGCGTGCACCGCGTACAGCGCGTACCCGTGACCGAGAGCCAGGGCCGCATCCACACCAGTACGATCACCGTCGCCGTCCTACCCGAAGCCGAAGAAACTGATATCGAGATTAATCCCAATGACCTCAAGATCGACGTCTACCGCGCGGGCGGTCATGGTGGACAGTCTGTCAACACCACCGATTCCGCCGTACGTATCACTCACCTGCCGTCTGGCCTCGTCGTGACAAACCAAGACGAAAAATCCCAGATCAAAAACAAGCTCAAGGCCATGAGTGTACTCCGAAGTCGCTTGCTCCAAATGAAAAATGACGAAGAAGCCGCCAAATCCGCTGAGCACCGCCGCAGCCTCATAGGTACGGGCGACCGCTCAGAAAAGATCCGCACCTACAACTTCCCACAAGATCGTATCACTGATCACCGTATCGGCTACTCACGCAGTAATATCCCCGCCGCCATGAACGGCGACATCGATGACCTGATCGAGCGCCTTCAGGCCGCCGAGCGTGAACTCAAGGCACAAGGCGCCGAAAAAGATAAGTAATATCATGTCAAAAAAGTCAATACAGCGCACTCATCCTACAATAGGTTCAAGCCCCTTTGCTCTAATCGGTGAAGCGCTTGTACTACTTGCATTACCTAGCGCCCTGCCGGTCGCGACTGGTGGAATCGCGCATGCAATGTCGGTGCCGATCATTATTATTGCAGTCTATGGACTCATTTTCAGCGCATTGACCGAGCGGCACAAAACACGTATTACTGAAGCAAAAGCCAAAGTATTGAAAATCGATAAGCTCAGGCAACTCCACGATGCGATATGGAATCGAGCCGCCAAGATTATGAAGTCGCATTCTGCCTGGCTTTTTGACCAACTTGCATTTCGTATCCTTACAGGAACTCTCATCGTGCTATCGGCTATCTGTTTCTGGACTATCATTCCACTTGCCGACACACCACCAAGCGTGGCCGTAATGCTATTTGGATTTGCGCTCATTTACCGTGATATCCGCGTGTGGATAGCTGGTCTAGTGATGAGTATTCTTGGTATTGCCATCAACTATGGGTCACTACTGTTTGTCATACACTGGATTTTGCGTTGGCTATCGTAAGGAGCGCTCATGGATCAGCAAACTACTATTAGCTCGTGTATCTCTCGCGTTACGCTACTCCTAAAAGAGGCTGGTATCACGACTGCTCGACTGGATAGTGAGCTGTTGACTGGGTATGTACTCGGTCACGATCGTAGCTACGTAATCGCGCACGGCGATGATGCATTGAGCGATAAGCAGCTACTTGATATCAATAACCTTGTTGCAAAACGACTCCAGCGCATGCCGATCGCCTACCTCACTGGCCACAAAGAATTTTACGGGCGGGATTTTATTGTCACGCATGACGTGCTGATACCGCGGCCCGAATCTGAAACAATCATAGATATTCTCAAGGTAATATATCAGGAGCGGGACGCGGGACGTGGGACGCGGGAAGATGATCAGTATCAGCAAGAAAACGCTTGGCGAATACTCGACGTCGGGTGTGGCAGCGGCTGCCTGGGTATCACGGCAAAGTTAGAATTACCACAGTCAGACGTAACCATTTCTGACATCGATGAAAACGCTCTTCACGTTGCTCGCCAAAACGCTAAAACGCTTGGCGCCGATGTATCAATCGTGCAGAGTAATCTCCTCGATACGGTTGCGCCTTCTTCTAAAATCCAAAATCCAAAATCCAAAATCTACTTTGACATCATCATAGCTAATCTCCCCTATGTCGACGCATCCTGGGAGCGTTCACCCGAAACCGACCACGAGCCAGCCCTGGCACTGTTCGCGAGCGACAAAGGACTCGAGTTGATCAAAAAATGTATTCAACAGTCACAGGGGTCGCTAGCAAAAAATGGCTACCTCCTACTCGAGGCTGATCCCTGCCAACACGAGGAGATCATCGAGTACGGCAAGCATTTTGGGTTTACGCTCATTGAGGTGAGAGATTATATTGTAGTGCTTAGACGAGATGGAGAGATGGAGAGACCGAGGACTGAAAGATAAGAAACTAAGAGATATATCTATCCGTCTGTCAGTCTATTCAGTCTTTCCATCTTTACTGGTATTTCCCTAATGTCACCGCAATAACTCGTTCACTTCCATCCCTGGTAATGGTCAGCTTCACCTTTTCACCTGGGCTAAATTGGGCCAGCTGGCCGACAAGGCTAACATTTTTTGACAGCTCAACATCATTTACTTTCGTAATAATATCACCGTTCTTCAGCCCGGCTTTATCAGCAGGACTATCGGGTACCACAGCGGGCGCGGAATCACTAGCTGAGACATAAGCACCTTTATCGCGTTTTAGACCAAAGTGCTTAGCTGCCTCGGCATCAAGCATGACATAACGCACACCTAAATACCCACGCTCGACAGTACCTTTCGCAAGCACTCCCTTAATAAGCCCTTTCGCCTCATTTATCGGGATAGCGAAACCAATACCCTCTGCACCCTGGCTAACGGCTGTATTGATACCGATAACTTCACCATTGATATTGAGTAGCGGCCCACCTGAGTTGCCGGGGTTGATCGCTGCATCAGTCTGGATAAGATTTGATAAATTCTCACTCGACGTCTGATCGCCAGCCGTGATCGAACGGTTAACACCCGAGATAATGCCTGCCGTGACTGTTGTCTGGAACTCTCCAAGAGCATTACCAATCGCAACCACCTTATTGCCTGCTACAAGCTTCGATGAATCGCCAAGCTTGGCTGGTGAGAGATTATTTACGCCCTGGACTTTTAAGAATGCAAGGTCATTTACTGGGTCACGGCCGACTATCGAAACATCGTTGTATGTCGTACCATCATTGGCGATTACCTTGATATTTTTTGCACCCGTCGGCAAGACATGCTTATTTGTCAAAATATAACCGTCTTTACTGAGGATAATACCTGTACCGGCACCTTGCTCGTATGATGTGCCATAAAAACTACTCGCAACTGCCGCCTCAAAGGTAATCGAAACTACGCTTGGGGAAACATCTTTGGCGATATCGGCCACCACTTCGCCCTCGGCGATGACCCGTTGGAGCTCAACCGCTTTGCTTGTCTGCGCCGCAGGAAACCAGCCGCTCCCAGCATAGGCCCATGCTCCACCCAGTCCCGCCACAAAACACGCTGGAATCAACAATAGATTTTTCGAGATACTAGTACGGCGAACGGGCGCTATTGGTGTGCTCGTACTTATCGACTCCTTTTGCTTGCTGTCTTGTGTTTCAGTTTTTTCCATTGCCTACCCTTGTTTTTACCATTTACCATTTACTCACTACTATTTACCAACTTCTCATGTTATACGAAATATTTCTGAGATCTCCTTGAGAAGTAATATTCCGATCACAACGGTAGCAAACAGTATTGGTGCACGAACTTTTGCCCACGAATAACTATGATGATGTATGGCGTCATATAGTCGCCATACTACGTAACCTACCAAGGTGACGATCATGGCTCCTTGTGGCAACAATAAATTTCCACCAAGCTGATACGCCGTCATCCACTGCGCCGACAGCCATGCGATCTCAGCCACGAACATACCCCATATCATGCCGAGTAGCGTCATATCTGCATCTTCGTAGTTATCGAGGACATGACGCGCCGAAACATAGCCGATTATCCATGATGCCAGCACAATAACAGCTACATCGACCAGATGCGCCATACTAAAAAGTGCAATGAGTGTGATACATTGTGCGATTGCCGCTTGGGCCAAGACATAGACGCGCTTACTCCGAGGCTTTATCATGAGCAACCAACCGGCATAAAGAATCGTTAAGAGCACCTGTATCAACAGACTACCATTTGCCTGCCAGATCAATGTCACGATGCTTAGGCCCACAAAGGTATCGACGAGATTTGTCTGGATATTCGCCAGCCAAAATCGCGGCCGCACAGCAAATACACGCCATTTACTGAGCAGAACGATGAGATACGCCAAATATGGCGGCGTGAAAGCCAATGTAAGCCCTAATATGATTCCTGCCAATGCAAGATTCAATACGACATAGACAACATCGCTAATCTTAGAGCGCTTGGCGGCCGATTTTATAAGTTCCATTGTCGCTAATTATACCACGTACTGAGCTATGTATATTCCCAAAGACCGCCTATTGGCCTTCGCCGATAATGATCACAAAATCTGCCTCAGACTGTATACCCGTAGGTAATGTCGCGCCACTACTTGCCTTGCCAAGAGCTGACGAAATTTTCTTAGCGGTGAGCGGCATCTTACCTCCGGTCGTGTCATACCAGCGTAGCCCAAATTCACTGGTTGTCGGAGCATCACCGATACTTGTCACCACAACACCCTTACCGGCAAGCTCAGTCTGTTTTTTGCTCGCGACACCGGACTTATCTGTCGCATTAAGTACCTCGATCGTAGCATTTTCCGCCGTACCGGTATCGCCAGATAGCTGGCTGCTAATAAAACTCTGAATCTGCGTGTAATTTGTCAGGCCAGCAAGAGGTCGTACAATACTTTGGCCGTTGTACATACCGGTCGTGACCAATGCAGTGCCTTCTTTTACGAGGCTAATACTACGAATTTTATCTTTCTGGATATCTCTACTGATCTCCACTAATGTTTTGATCTCGGCTGTTGCAAAGTTTGTGCGAATATTGTTCCCGAGGCTATCAATCAACCCCGTCACCGCGACTGGGTTTGCAAGTGTGCCTGCACTAACGGCTTTTTCACGGATGGCAATCATAATCTTTTGCTGGT